>QMMB01000113.1 GCA_003647035.1 Deltaproteobacteria bacterium
CGGAGCGTAGCTTCCGCCCCGACTACTGGCACAAGATGGAAATCATCGAGGTACTGGGGAACGAAGCCGTACGCATCGACCGGATCGCCCGCCGCAACCAGGCGCCGGCCCCGGGTTCCACGCGGAAGTCGAGGGTCCCACCGAAGAAGCCGGACAGCACGTTCGAGCAGCAGGTGGCCTACTTCATGAAGCTGTATCCCGTTGGTTTCGAGGATGAGGCCTACATCAAGGCCGAGCGAGGCGAGGCCGGCACCAAGGGCGCCGAGAAGCTCAAGGACGCCGCCATCGAACGGGCCGAAGACCTACTCAGCCAGAAGAACCTCGACGACCTGATGGGCAACACGAGTTACGAAGAAATCCATCAGATGATCTACGAGTTCCTGATCAGCACGAAGAGCACGACTCAGAAGGCAGAGGCGACTCGATTTAAGAATCTGCCGGAAGATACGCGCGAGTCCGTCGCGTTGGCGCTCCGTGAGCTGCTCTACGGGGATCGAACGTACCCGATTCGCTTTGACTCGTTCGTTGCGGCGCTCGACGTCGAGGACGGCGCGACGTGGCCCCTGTCCACCTTGCTCCATGCGCTGGTCTACCCGAGCGACCATCTGTTCGTGAAGCCAACCTTCTTCAAGAAGCAAGCGCTCATCCTGGACATCGATCCGAAGTACGACACCACGCCGAACGCCACCACGTACACGCAGTTCCTAGAGGCCGCCAAGAAGACGATGGAGCTTCTGCAGGAAGCTGGGCAGCGGCCGCGCGACCTTTGGGACGTCCACGTGTTCGTGTGCAAGACGCTCAGCCCCAAGGCGATCAAAGAAGCTACGGGCGTCACCGAGTAGCTCGGCGCGATGAAAGCGCTGGTCCGAGCGGAGTCGTGGCCGATTCGAGGTGGATTTCGAATCGCGCGTGGGGCCCGCGCTGTGGCCGAAGTGATCGTCGTGGAGCTGCATGATGGCGGGCACATTGGGCGTGGAGAGTGCGTGCCCTATGCCCGGTACGGGGAGTCGGTTGATTCCGTGCGCTCCAGCATCGAGGCATTCTGCGCGGGATTCCGGAGCTCGTGTGCACGCGGGGAGCGGCCGCCTTTGCCAGCCGGCGCCGCCCGAAACGCGATCGATTGCGCGCTCTGGGATCTGGAGGCCAAGCGCGCGGGAAAGCCGGCCTGGGAACTGGCGGGTCTCGGCGGTCCGCCCCGGGATGTGCATACGATGCGCACGGTGAGCCTCGATACCGTGGAACAGATGCGTGCCGCCGCGGCCCGGCTCGCCGACCCACGCGTGATCAAGGTCAAGGTGGATGGCGGCCAGGACCTAGACCGTATCGCTGCCGTGCACGATGCATCGCCGAACGCCGAACTCGTGGTCGACGCCAACGAGTCGTGGACGACCGAACAACTCGCCAGGTGGCTGCCACGACTGCCGATGCTCGGGGTCGCAGTGCTCGAGCAGCCGCTCCGGGCGGGCGATGATGCGGCCCTCGTTGGCCTCGAACGCGCGGTCCCGATCTGCGCTGATGAGTCGTTTCACGATCGACGGTCCTTTGCGACGATCGAAGGGCGTTACGACATGGTCAATATCAAGCTCGACAAGACGGGAGGCCTCAGCGAAGCGCTCCAGTGCGTCGAAGAGGCGAGCGGCGTCGGTGTGCGCGTGATGGTAGGTTGCATGGTGAGCACATCGCTCGCTATCGAGCCCGCGCTACTGCTCACAGCGGACGCGGAATACGTCGACCTGGATGGGCCCCTGCTCCTAGAAACCGATCGCGAAGGCGCGCGTCACGACCGCGACGCCGGCGTGCTGAGACCGTCGTCATCGATCTGGGGCGCCCCTTAGAAACGAGATTGTTCCCCGAATCACCGCGGGATGGTCCATCAGCAACGTGTGGATAGCCGGTACGATGTGGTGCTGGCTCGCGCCCTCGAGGCGCGTCTCGTCGACGGTCAGCAACCCATCACCACCGAGCCCAGCGACGTCTCCTGCGAAAATCGCGACCGGCACCTCCGGGACGGGCAACGTCGTCGCAAATCCTCGGGCGATCTGACCGTAGGGCGGGCCCAAGATTCCGCGTAGGAGGTTGCCTCTGTCCAAAGTAGCCGCGAGCGACGCACCTCGATTCGGCGGTGCGATCATCACGACTCGTTCGATGGCGGAGCGCCAGGGCGCATCGTAGGTGAAAAGCTGTCGGGCGATGAGGCCGCCAAGGCTATGGGAAGCGAACGACAGCTTGGCCGGTGTGGGAACATGGTCGAGCAACTCGGCCACCCTCGCCGCGTGTTCCTCGATGGGCTTGCGGGTGCTCGGGTAGTCGAGGCGCGCGGTCATGAACCCCGCGTCCACGAGAGCTCGGTCCAACCGCGCAAGGGAACGGCGGGTTCGGCCGAGGCCATGAAGCAAGACGACGAGGTGATCAGCCGGAGCGGACGCAGGGCAGGCGTCGTCGAGGGCTTGCTCGCATTCGGCGAAGGTGCCGCGGCACGCGACCCGGCTGTCGGGGTTGAGGAGCCGGTTCCCCTGGCCGTCCCAGCGCGTCTGCACGCGCCACCCGTCACGCCACCGTGCATCGGCCCACAACTGCGTGCCCGGAGGCTCGATCATCCCCCGAGATCTTCTCTGAGGCGGTCCTTGATCTTGTCGTCGCTCGGATAGATCTCTTCGACGTGGTCCGAGTCGACCAGCGTCGCGGTGATCTTCTTCAGCATGTGTTTGACCGAGCGCGCATCGGAGCCGGCCGTTACGAGCTCCATCAGCAGAGCGTCCTTGCGGTCCGGATCGAGCTCTAGATCACCCTTCTCGACCATGCGATCGAGCGAGACCGACAGAGCGGACAAGAGCTTGCGGGTAAACGGCGTGTGCTGAAACGGCGGTGGCTCGTCGAGGAACGCGTCGTCTTCGTCCGGGGCAGGAACGATGGCCGCGGTGCGCCAACCGTCGTGCCGCTCGACCCATGCGAGGGCCATCGCCGCCAGGTGCGGGTCCTCGCCTGCGGCAGTATCCTCGATGATTCTGGGCACGTCGGCGGCGTGTATCGCTTGTTCGAAGTCGACCAAATGCTCGACGAGGGAACGGTGAACGGCGTCCATGTCGGACACCCCGATCTCTTCCGGCAACTCGAGCGTGCGGGTCGCGAGGAACCGCCGCGTGAGCCAAAGCGACAAGCGCCGTTGCCAACCGTCTTCGCGGTCGACCGCAGGGCTGCTTCCTTCCGATTCGACGAGCGGCCACTGGCCTCGGGAAATTGCATCCCACGCCTCGAACAGTGGCGTGTCTAGAAGCTCCTCGACGATGTAGAGAGCGGAGGTCGGCCCCTTCTCCCACTCGTCGTCGAGCAACGTCGTCGCGTCGCTTTGGATCTGCTGGAGCTCGGCGTCGTCGTGCTCGCCCTTGGCGTGTCGCACCTGTGCAGTCATCCATTGGAGCACGCCAGTGAGGTCTGCAAACTCGAGGTCCCCGCGTACGCCATCCTGGATGGTGTAGACGCGGTGGTTTCCTTCTGGATCAGCGATCGTGTCCGAGAGGAAGATCAGACCCTCGACGCCTGGCGCGACGAACGGCTCGACCTCGCCAACCTGGATCGCCCAATGGAGCCGCCACGGACGACTGTCATCGCCGACCGCGATGCCCGCGTACGAAGAGTCGATCAGCTCGAGCAGATTGAACCCGTGCTCGGCGCTCGATGTGACGTGCAGGAGATCGACGAAAGCGTCGATTCGAGAGTCGCCGAGCTCGGGCGGTTTTCCGGGTTGACCGAGGGCATCCCAGTAAGCCTGGATCCCCTTTAGAAACGCCTGTTCGGGCATAGGGGGCGGAAACTAGCCTAATTTTGAGAAGGCGACAGCCGACGAGCACTTGAAACACGTTCTATTTTTGCCTAGACCCAACGAAGCTCGTAGCAACGGGATTTTCTTAGGAAACCAGACGATGGCAATCGACCAAGAAGCATTCAAAAAGGCACTCCGGGGTTGGGCGAGCGGCGTAACGGTCGTGACCTCCCGCAGCGGTGACAAAACGCACGGCATGACGGTCTCGGCATTCTCCAGCGTGTCGGTCGACCCGCCTCTCGTGCTGGTGTGCGCCAATCAAACGTCGACCACGCACGGCATCATCGAGGAAGGCGGCATGTTCACCGTGAACATCCTGGCCTCCCACCAGCAAGACGTGTCGCACATCTTCGCTTCGTCGAAGCACGAGGAGACGCGCCTGCAGCAGGTCAGCTGGAGCGAAGGCGAGACGGGTGCCCCACTAATCGACGAGGCGCTCGCCTCGCTAGAGTGCAAGGTCGTGAGCGCGCATCGCGCGGGGAGCCACACCATCTACATAGGCCACGTCCAGGCGGTGCACACATCGGACTCGGAGCCCCTCCTCTACTATCACGGTGGCTACCGGTCGCTGCACTGCGACGACTAGCCATCGATGGGTGCCACCGTGCGATGGGTGCGGAAGCGCGCCCCAAATGCTAGCCTGCGCCTCATGTCTCAGATGAAGTGGGCTCTCATGATCCTAGCCGCTGCCGCGGTTGTGGGTTGCACCAAGAAAGACACTCCGACTCCCGCGGCGGAAGAAGCGGCTGCTGTCGAGGAGGAGAAACAGGCCGTCGCAGCGGTCGAGCTGATCGAGCCGCTCCCCGAATCCGTCGATGTGAACATGGACAAGGTGTTGCTCGGAAGAAGCCTGTTCCATGACACGGCACTCTCTGGCGACGGGACGGTTGCGTGCGTGACGTGTCACATGCTCGACCACGGCGGCGCAGAACCTCGCAAAACGTCGACCGGTATTCGCGGCCAAGTAGGCCCCATCAACTCGCCCACCGTATTGAACGCGGGATTCAACTTCGTTCAGTTTTGGGATGGGCGCGCCAAGGACTTGCAGGAGCAGGCCGCCGGCCCGGTCGAGAACCCGATCGAGATGGGCGCCAAGTGGGACGAGGTGGTCGAGCGTCTTCGGAAGAACGCAGAGTACGTAGCGACGTTCGCAAAGCTCTATAAAGACGGCATCACCAAGGACAGCGTCACCGACGCGATCGCCGAGTATGAGAAGTCACTGATCACCCCCTCTCGATTCGACCAGTTCCTTCGTGGCGACGAAACCGCGATCACGGACGCCGAGAAGAGCGGCTACGCAACGTTCAAGGAGGTCGGCTGTGCTGCCTGTCACATCGGCGTCGGCGCCGGCGGCAACATGTTCCAGAAAATGGGTCTGGTGAACGACTACTTCGCCGACCGGGGCACACCGGTCACCGAGGCAGACCTCGGGCGCTTCAACGTCACGAAGAAAGCCGCCGACAAGTATTTCTTCAAGGTCCCGACCCTCCGCAACGTCGAGCTCACGTCGCCCTATTTGCACGACGGCTCGCGCGCCACGCTCGAGGAGACGGTGCAAGTCATGGGAAAGTACCAGCTGGGCAAGGATCTCACCGACGCGCAAGTCAACGGCATCGTGACGTTCCTAAAGAGCCTCACCGGCGAGCTCCCAACCCACGCAAACCCCTGAGGGCGCCGAAGGCGACGGCTCAGTGGACGACCTGCAGACGAACGGTCTCGGGGTCGAGTTCTGCGCGTGGCGTCGGCGCCGGGATGTACTCGTGGTCCGTTGGGATTTGCACGTCGGCAGTCTCCTCGGACTGGGGCACCGCCCGCTTCATGAGCGTCTGCCAGGCCTGCTTAGGCGCCGGGAGCTTTTCTTTGAGCTCGACGTAGATGAGACGCCCGAGCGATGGCAGGTACGGAGCCATCTTGTCGAAGGTTTGCTTCGCGTGCGGGAGGTCCTTGGTGAAGAAACCCTTGGTGCGGGCCACTGCGCGCGCGCTGTGTACCTTCGCGCGGCCAAGCCTGCCCTTTGCGATGAGCGGCCCTACCTGGTGGATGATGTCCGCACTCGTACCAGCCTTGACGTGCGGCGCCTTGTAAAGGGTCTTGCCGTAGAGAGACCCCTTCAAGAACTCGCGAACCTGCTCCTCGGTGACGCCGTACGCGTCGAGCGCCTCCTGGTGCTCCTTGCGGGCCCGCTCGCGCGCCTTGAACATGTACATTTGGACGCGGGAGTAGAAGTTGGTCGCGCCGTCGCCACTGGTTTCGACCGGGCAGTAGATCGCGTCTGGGTGAAGCTCGGTGATGACGGTTTGAATGCCGTCGGATACGCCCGAGCTCGGCATGCAACCGAACGGCTTCACGCTGAGTGTCATGGTCGCTTTTTGCTTCGCGACGTTGAGCACGAGCTTGGCGACCTCCATATGACCTTCGCCGCCGCGTAGCTCGTTGTTGTAGAAGCTATGGCCAATCTTTGCGATCTCGTCCATGTCCGGGAGCCTGTGGCCCTTGAGGCCGGTGACCCCGCAGAACGTCGCAAAGGTGGCTCGGAGCGCAAGTTCGCCGAGCCACACGCCGGCCATTTTGTACCCAACATCGGACCCTTCGAGTCCGTAGTAACCCTTGTCCTCTGCACGCAGGGTCATGCGCCGTTCGGTGTCGTGCCGCATCTCCCACAGGGTGTAGAGGAGCCAGTTGACGAGGGTCTGAATGTCGTTTTCCCC
Organism: Deltaproteobacteria bacterium; assembly: GCA_003647035.1. Classification (GTDB taxonomy): domain Bacteria; phylum Myxococcota_A; class Polyangia; order Polyangiales; family Houyiibacteriaceae; genus SG8-38. Next base: position 6,529 of record QMMB01000113.1, read on the forward strand.
GCCTTCGGATTCGATGAATCGCTGAAGGTGATAGTTGCCGTCGCCCTCGGTGGTCATCGCCCAGAACTCACCGATGATCGCGACCTTGGGCTTCGCCTGAAGGCGATCGACCTCTACGGCGGCAAGGCGTTTACGGCCACGCCACAGTGCCTTTAGGACGCTTTGGTTGTGCTCGAGGGCATCGCAAATGTCCCTTTTCACGGCAGCGATGGCGCGGTCCGTCGCGCCCTCTTCGACCTCGTAGGGGCGGATCCGGTAGCTCATGACGTTCAGCACGTCTCCGGCGAAGAGAGCGCGAGCGAGCGCCATGAAGAACTGAGGATTGAGGGCCAGGCCGACCTCCTCGCCAGTGGCCTGCTTGAAGCCGGACTGCTGCTGGAAGAGAACGACTCGGAACCCGTCGAAGCCCGCATCCCGAAGCGCCTTGCGGTACTCGGTCACGTACATCCCGAATCGGCACGGGCCACACGCGCCGGCCGTTAGGAAGATGTACTCATCGATGATTTGTTGGGGGCTCAGGCCTTCCTCGTCGCGCAGGCGGCAAAGCTCCTTCACCAGGTTGCCCACGGTGAAATATGTCGGGTTGCACTGTGCTTTGTTGCCGAACTCTTTTCCGTGTCGCAGCGACTCGTTGTCGGCGGCTTCCATGACGCGCGTGTTGTAACCAATCCCCTGCAACGCCGCCGCGACGAACTCGTCGTGCGACAAGGTGAGGCCACCGTTGAGGATGGTCGTACGCGGTCGCTCGGACGCAGAGAAGAAGGGATCGATCATGGAATCGGTCCATTGCTCGCGGTTGTCTTCGAGACCGAGCTTCGCTCGTTCCTTCGCTTCGAACTCCGCTAACTCTTTCTCAATGTCGATTCCAAAACCATCAGCCATTTTTCAGCCCCTTAAACTCGGACGATGTTCCCGTCCTTATTCTTCCTGCCAAGACGAATCAAACTCTTGGACACCGCCTCCGAGAGACCCTCCTCCGGGTTCTCCACGGCTTCGGTGCGATAATTCTTCACTTTTTCTACGAGCTCGTTGATCTGACGCTCCAGCTGGAGATCGGCGCGTCGATGCTGGGCAAGCTGCGCCTGCTTCATTTGGAGCAGCTCGAGTCGTTTTTCATCGATGCGGCGCTCGAGCTGATCCCGTCGGGATGCGACATCCTCGAGGTGCTCCTGGCGGAGCTTGAGCGAATGAGCGTAGGTCTTGACGCGGATCTTGATCGACCCGCCCGGCTTGTTGGCGTCGATGTCGTGAAGTGACACGGACGGCAGGCCGCTGCTCGAAACGATGCTGTCGATGATGCCGTAGGTGGGCGCGTCGTGCCCGCACTTGAAGCTACTGAGGTCGAGAATCGCCACGTTCGGATGGCGAGCGGCAAACTTGACGGCCCACACCTTTTGCGCGGAGTTGGCCGAATAGTTCTCGGGCCACACGTCGCCAATGCTGAGGACGTCCTCTCCCTCTTTGTAGAAACGTCGAAGCCACTCCTCGTCTTTGGGAATCGAACGAATACTCAGGATCGGATAGCCGAGCACCTGGAACTCATCGGGGATGTTGTGGTGAAGGCCGGGGTCGAGGTGATACGGGCGGCCAACCACGAGGATGGCGATCTTGTTGTCGTACTCCACCTGGTCGAGGATCGCCTTGCCCTTCGCTTGGAGTTCCTCGTCGAACCGCTCGAGGGCCCCGAGGCCTTCGGTGACCGCGAAATCACTCTCATCCTCGGTGATTCCGAGCTCATCCCGAAACGCTTCGAACATCGCGCGCCTCAGGAGGGTTGGCTCCGTGAAGCTGAAGGCGGGCGCCATGTACGTGATGCCCCGAGTCGCGAAGTAGTCCTGCTCTTTGGTGAAGGCGGCCTTCATGACATCAGGCGTACCGGCGACGATGGGACAGCTCGTGTAGTCGATCGCGTCGGTAACGAACGAGGGGCCGGTCGTCAAGATGGGGAAGAAAATCACGTCCAACGGCGTCTTCACGTGCTTGTGGAAGAACAGCTGGTGAAAGTGTGCCTGCGCCACCTTCGAGGGGTAGCAAGGGTCGACCGACCCGTACTTCCCGCCCTCGGCAAACATCTCCTCGGAGCTCGGGTCGCTGAAGACGATGTTCTTCGGTCGGACGCCGAGCACCTCGAGGTACGTGCGGAAGAACGGTGCGGTCGAGTACATGTTGAGGACGCGTGGAATGCCGAAACGCCACTGGGCCCCGTTCGGGGCCGCCCCCACGGATGGGGGCTGGACGGCAC
>QMMB01000114.1 GCA_003647035.1 Deltaproteobacteria bacterium
GCGACCTCGCTCTGCTGAAGGCCCCGCCGTAGCCGTAGCTCCCGCAAACGCTGCCCCATCGCTGCGTTCGTCTCCGCCATCCGAGCCGTTTACCGCAAATTTACAAGATCCACCAGGCCCACGAACCAGTGAAAAGCTATGTTTCCCGGCTGCTTGACCCCCACCAGCCGTATGATAATCCAAAGGACACCGCGCTCGACCGTGTGAAGCTGTAAAGAGCACCGCAACGGTCACGCGGGCCTAGGACGCAAGCAACGCCAAAAACGAGGTAGGCTTCTGCCCCCTCGGGCAAATCGCAGAGGAAAGGACCGGCGGATGGCGGAGGACGGCAAGCTGAAGCGCGACAAACCGTGGATCATGCGGACCTACTCGGGCCACAGCACGGCGGCCGCGTCCAACGCACTGTATCGGACCAACCTGGCCAAGGGCCAGACGGGCCTCAGCGTGGCATTCGATTTGCCGACTCAGACTGGGTACGACGCGGACGATCCGCTTGCCCGCGGAGAGGTCGGCAAGGTCGGCGTTCCGGTTTCGCACATTGGCGACATGCGTGCGCTCTTCGACGGATTGCCTCTCGATCAGATGAACACGTCGATGACGATCAACGCGACGGCGGTGTGGCTGTTGTCGCTGTACGTGGCCGCCGCGGAGGACCAGGGCGTCGACCCGAGCGTCCTACGCGGAACGACGCAAAACGACATCATCAAGGAATACCTTTCTCGCGGCACCCACATCTTCCCGCCCGCCGCCTCGATGCGGCTGATCACCGATCTGATCACCTACACGGTCAAGGATGTTCCCAAGTGGAACCCGATCAACGTCTGCAGCTACCACCTGCAGGAAGCGGGCGCGACACCGACACAGGAACTTGCCTACGCGCTGGTCACGGCCATTGGCGTGCTCGACGCGGTGAAGGCGACGGGCCGCGTGCCTGCGAGCGAGTTCGGCAACGTGGTCGGACGCATGAGCTTCTTCGTCAACGCCGGTATTCGCTTCGTCGAAGAGCTTTGCAAGATGCGGGCATTCGTCGAGCTCTGGGACCGCGTCACTCGAGAGCGCTACGGTGTCACCGACCCGAAACAGCGGCGTTTTCGGTATGGCGTTCAGGTGAATTCCCTGGGGCTCACCGAGCAACAGCCCGAGAACAACGTGATTCGAATTGTCCTCGAAATGCTCGCGGTGACGCTCAGCAAGGACGCGCGAGCGCGAGCGATCCAGCTTCCAGCCTGGAACGAGGCGCTTGGCCTGCCACGCCCATGGGACCAACAGTGGTCGCTGCGCGCGCAACAGATCCTCGCCTACGAGAGCGACCTTCTCGAGTACGCCGACTTGTTCAAAGGTAGCGAAGTCGTCGAAGCGCAGACGCAGCGTCTCGTCGAGTCCGCATGGGCCGAAGTGCAAGAGGTCTTGAAGCGCGGCGGCGCGGTCGAAGCCGTGGAGAGCGGGTACATCAAGCAGAGGCTCGTCGAGTCCAATGCCGCGCGGCTTCGCGCGATCGAGAGCGGCGACCAGGTCGTCGTCGGCGTCAACAAGTACGTCGACGGCGCGCCCTCTCCGCTCACCGAGAACCTCGATGAGGCGATCCTCACAATCGATCCCGAGGTCGACGCCGCTCAACGCGCAGCGCTCGTTCGCTGGAAAGAGGAACGCGACAACGCGGCGGTCGAGCAGGCTCTGGCGGAACTGCAACGTGTGGCGAAGGCCGACGAGAACATGATGGCACCGTCGATTGCGGCCGCACATGCGGGCGTGACGACGGGGGAGTGGGCCAATACGCTTCGTCAGGTGTGGGGCGAGTACCGCGCACCGACCGGTGTCGCCGGCGCCATCGTGAAGGCCTCCGGGTCCGGCCCGGCCGCCGAGACGATTGCTCGGCTCCGCAAGCGACTCGCTGAGCTCGAGGCGCGGATGGGACGACGCGCCAAGCTGCTGGTCGGGAAGCCCGGCCTCGACGGTCACTCGAACGGTGCGGAGCAAATCGCCATCAAGGCGCGCGACGTCGGTTTCGATGTCGTCTACGAAGGCATTCGGGTCTCGCCGGAACAAATCGTCGCGTCCGCGCTCGAGGAAGGCGTTCATCTGATCGGCCTCAGCATCCTGAGCGGCTCGCATCTTGCGCTCGTGCCCGAGGTGGTGGAGCGCCTTCGTGAAGCGGGCCTTGGCGACATTCCCGTCGTCGCCGGCGGCATCATTCCCGAGGTAGATGCCGAACGGCTTCGTCGCGGGGGGGTCGCAGCGGTCTATACGCCCAAAGACTTCGAGCTCGACAACATCATGAGTGACTTGATCGACCTGGTGGACCGCCGGCATGCCGCCGAGTGATCTCCCCGACGACGCCGCACGGGTGCTGTCCGCCGACAAGGCGGCGGTCTCCCGGGCTCTGAATCTCGTCGAGGATCGACGTCCCGAGGCGCAAACGGCGGTCACCGAGCTACTGGCTGCGCTCAAGGACGCACCCAAAGCCGCGGGCGGTCACCGCGTCGGCCTCACCGGTCCGCCCGGGGTTGGAAAGAGCACGCTGACCTCCGCGCTCGCGCGCTCCGTTCGACGAGGCGGTCGCACAGTCGGAGTGGTTGCCATCGATCCCTCGAGTATCCGATCGGGTGGTTCGTTGCTCGGGGACCGCGCCCGCATGAGCTTCGATCCATCCGATGCAGGCCTGTTCGTACGCTCGCTCGCAACCGCCGGCGAAGTCGGGGGCCTCGCCTACGCGGCCAACTCCGCGGTGCGTGTATTGGCAGCCGCCTACGACATGGTCGTCATCGAAACGACCGGAGTCGGCCAATCGGAAATCGACATCATGCACGTGGCAGACACGGTCGTGCTCGTGGTCCAGCCGGGAAGCGGCGACGTGCTTCAGTTCTTGAAGGCCGGAATCATGGAGATCCCAGATATACTGGTTGTAAACAAGGCCGATCAAGACGAGCTAGCGCAACGCGCCGTCGCCGACCTTCGCGGCGCGCTTCAGACCGCCCGCGCGGTCGGGGCGACCGGCGGACGCGACGCGGGTTGGGAGCCACCGATCGTCGCTACCAGTGCGACGAAAGGCACCGGAATTGATGAACTCATCGCCGCCCTCGACGGGCACCGAAAACACCTCGAGGCCACACTGGCGACACGCCGTCGCCAAGGCGAAGTGCAGTGGGCTCTCGACCTTTTCACACGGAAGCACGGCGAACACGGGCTTTCGACGCTGGGCGGAGCGGCGCAACTCCAAGCGCGTGCCGAACGAGACCTCGACGACGGCGAAACGCCGTTGAGCCTTTGCGAACATTTGAGCCGAGAGTATGTAGCAGCGCTCGGCAAAACTCCGTGAGGAAACAGATGAGTGAACGTCCAGATATCGTCCCAATTGGTCAAGTACCCGAGCTAGGCGTCGTGCCGGAAAAGATGCACGCGTATGCGATTCGCCCGGAACGCTTCGGCGAGCCCAAGCAATCCTTTCAGCCGGAGGAGCTGCCGGTTTGGGAGCTCGGTCCGGGCGAGGTGTTGGTGCAGGTCATGGCGGCCGGCGTCAACTTCAACGGCATCTGGGCGGGGCTCGGCAAACCGGTCGACGTGCTCAAGGGTCACGGGCTCGGTTACCATATCGCGGGATCCGACGCGTCAGGCGTCGTGTGGGCGGTCGGCCCCGGGGTCCACGACCACAAAGTCGGCGACGAAGTGGTGCTGCACTGCAACCACCTCTTGAACCCGGGCACCAACGACATGCAGAGCATTTGGGGTTACGAAACTCCGGACGGCTCGTTCGCACAGTTCACGAAGGTCCAGGCGCAACAAGTACTTCCGAAGCCGCCGCACCTCAGCTGGGAAGATGCCTCCAGCTACGGCCTCACCTATTACACCGCTCATCGGATGTTGGTCGATCGAGCCGAGGTGCAGCCTGGCGAAGACGTGCTCATCTGGGGCGCTGGTGGCGGTCTAGGCGTGTTTGCCGTCCAGCTTTGCAAAGTCATGGGCGCGCGCGCAATCGCGGTGGTGTCCAGTGACGACAAGGCCGAGCTCGTCATGCAGCTTGGCGCGCACGGCGTCATCAACCGCAAAAACTTCCCCGCGCTGCAGTACAAAGACGACATGACGCCCGAAGAGCAAAAGGCACACAGCGCCGACCTCAAGGGCTTCGGCAAGCGCATCTGGGAGATTCTCGGTGAGCGCAAGGGGCCGGACGTCGTGTTCGAGCACGTGGGCAAAGCAACCTTCCCAGCCAGCGTCTTCCTGGCAGCGAAGTACGGTCGAATCGTCATCTGCGGCGCAACTACGGGCTACAACCTCAACTTCGACGTGCGTCACCTCTGGATGCGTCAGAAAAGGATCATCGGCTCACACTTTGCGGACGCTGATTCCGCAAGCCGCGCGAACCGCCTGGTGATTCAAGAGAAGGTCAAGCCGGTGATGACGCGCCTCTTCACCTGGGACGAAATTGCCGAGGCTCATCAGCTCATGTACGAAAACAAGCTTCACGGCACCGTCGCATGCTTGGTCGGAGCGCCCCGGCCCGGGCTCAAGAACCTCGAAGAGACCCTCGCCGCAATTGCGAACGGTTAGGAGCAGCCATGCAGCAAGTCATCGAAGCCATTGAAGGCATCTACCAGCGAGCGCACGACAACGTGAAGGCGATCGTCATCGAGGGAGAGCGCATCAGCGGGAAGAAGCTGAACGAGAACCAGCTCGCGGCACATGCAGTCGCGTACCTCGCCACAGAGCTCGAAGCCTGCCGGCAGATGGCGTCCTGGGCGGAGCGTGTGGGCGGCGACTACGAAGGCAAAGTCGCACGGGCCTACGTCGGCGAGGTCGCGCGCGCGATCGTGGGCGGAGTCGATCTCGGCGCCTGTGAAAACATCGGGCTTTGGGAGCTCGGCATCACCGACGCGGACCTGCGTGAGACCGTGCTTCAGGCCGATGTCATCGCGTTTTCTGCCGAGCACGCGAACGGGAGCGTCTACCTCGAGCTTGCGGCGCAGGCGCGGGACCACGGCTTCCCAAACCCTGGGTTCGAAGACGAGATGCTCGAGGAGATTCGCTCGCAGTTCGCGAAATTCGTCGATGCCGAGGTCATTCCAAGGGCGCAAGACATTCACCGGCAAGACATCTTGATCCCGATGGACATCGTCGACCAGATGAGCGAGCTCGGTGTGTTCGGCTTGACGATCCCCGAGGAGTACGACGGGCTCGGCATGAGCAAAGTTGCGATGTGCGTCGTCACCGAAGAACTATCCCGGGGTTACATCGGCGTGGGCTCGCTCGGCACGCGCTCGGAAATCGCGGCCGAGCTGATCATGGGTGGCGGCACCGAGGAACAAAAAAAGGAATGGCTCCCGAGGCTCGCTGCAGGCGAGGTGCTTTCGACTGCTGTGTTCACCGAGCCGAACATCGGTTCGGATCTCGCGCACCTCGGAACGCGCGCGGTGAAGCAAAGCGACGGCAGCTACTTGCTCAACGGGCAGAAGACTTGGATCACCCATGCCGTACGAGCGGACTTGATGACCGTCCTGGCGCGCACGAACGCCGACGAGCCGGGGTACCGCGGGTTGTCGATGTTTCTTGCCAGCAAGACCCGGCGCACCGGTGAGAACGGCGAGGCCGAGTTCGTCGACGACGGTCTGACCGGAACCGAGATCACGGTGCTCGGCTACCGCGGCATGAAGGAATACGAGCTCAGCTTCGAAGACTTCAAGCTATCTGCCGACTCGTTGCTGGGCGGCGAAGAGGGAGCAGGCTTCAAGCAGCTCATGCGCACCTTCGAGAGCGCCCGGATTCAAACCGCCGCAAGAGGCGTGGGCGTGGCGCAAGCGGCCCTCGAAGACGCGATCCTCTACGCGACGGATCGCGAGCAGTTTGGCGGACCCATTTTCCAGTTCCCGCGCGTCGCTCGGAAAATCGGCCGGATGGTCGTCCGCATACAAGCGGCCCGGCAGATGACCTACTTCAGCGCGCGCGAAAAGGACCAGGGCAAGCGCTGTGACCTCCAAGCAGGCATGGCGAAGCTCTTGGCCACCCGGTCCGCGTGGGAAGCCGCGGACGCAAACGTTCAAATTCACGGCGGTAACGGATACGCCGAGGAGTACACTGCATCGCGCCTGTTGGTGGATGCGCGAGTCCTCAGTCTCTTTGAAGGCGCCAACGAGATTCAGGCGCACGTCGTCGCGCGCCGGCTTCTCGAAAGCTGACGCCCTCGGCCCAAGCGGCCATACTGCCCCGGGATGAGGAGGCCGGTTCGCTATGCCTTTGCCGCAGTGCTCGCACTGCAGGTCTTCTTGGCCGTGTGGGGCGTCGCCGACCAATGGACGCGCGGCCACAACGGTTGGAACGGGTCCGCGTACCACAATGCGGCGCGCAACACGTTGCGCTGGGATGTCCTGTTCCCGCTCCAGTACGAAACTGCCAACGTGCCGCCCAAGAAGGAGCAACTCTATACGCACGCGCCGCTCGCGCTGCACTTGCACAACGTCGCCGCCGTGAAGCTCTTCGGCGATCGCGAGGTTTCGATCCGGCTCGTCGCGGGCTTCTGGAGCGTGGCCGCCCTCTGCATGTTGTTCGCCGTGGTGCGGCGCCTCTGGGACGACGCTCACGCCCTAGCCGCGTCCGCGATCTACGTCGCGCTACCTATCAACGCAATCTACACCAACATGGCCAACCACTCGGCCGGCTTCATCTTCTGGTCGCTACTCGCCCTCTACCTCTACATCCGAGCAACGCGCGCCCCCCCGTGGCGGCGCCTAGACTTCGCCATCTTCCTGGCCACCTTCGGGATCGCCAGCAGCTGGGACTGGCCTGCCTACTACATCGCCGCCTGCATTGCTCTCCACTGGGCCTGGACGCTCTTTCGGCCGCGGAGCTCAGAAGCTGCGAGCGGACCGCCCGCCCAGTTGGCCGTGTTCTGCGCATGGGTGGTTCTGCTGTTCGTGGGGCATTTCGTCTTGGTAGAGGCGGTCGCTGGGAATCTGGGCGAGTTGACGGAGGCGTTCAACACGCGGCGAGCTCTCTCCTGGGGGCGGTTTCGGACGCACCTGTTGATCGTGCCGGAGTTGATGTTCACGGCCCCGGTTCTCGCACTTTGCGTCGCGTGGGTTGTCGCGTGGGGCGTTCGTGCGGTCCGTGGGACGGCACGCGCGAGGGACCTAGTTCCCGTCGCCTTCCTGGCCGCGGGACTGATTCACTATTGGACGTTTCGGTGGAGCGCGGTGGTCCATTCGTACTGGGCTTGGCCTACGCTTCCGGCAGTCGCGATCGCCGTTCCGGTATCGCTCTTCGCGATCGGCCGCGCGGTTCGCGAACGCGCCGGGACAGCAGTGAGCTTCAGCGTGCTGCTCCTGCTGGTCCCGCTAGCGATCCGCATCGTCGAAATCGTCCCGGAGGGGCGCCACGTGGGGGGCTCGATGTGGTTCTTCACTCCGGTGCGCGGCGCGATGGACACCTACGACTCCGGCAGGCCTGAGCTTCGATTTGCGGAACGCGTCAAGGCGTGGACCGATCGAGATACAGGGATCCAACTGCATACGAGCCTCAAACCTCTTCGACTAGAACCTCGTTTCGACATCACTCTCGATCGCGTGACCCATCGCTGGTCGCAAAACCCGCGCATCGAGATTCCGAACGATCAGGGGGTTACGGGGTGGGTCTTCGTTGCCACGGTGGAGGCCTTCCCTGACGAAGAGCGCGCCGCCGTCGCCTCGCGCCACCCCTATCGCCAGTTTGGCGACTACTTCATGGTGGACCTCCGCGAGGAGGCTCGGGACATCGAAGCCTGGGGCTCGACCCCGTTGGCGATGCACCCCCGATGGTGGCTCTTGCACAACGCTTTCGAGCCTCCGGTGAGATCGGCGCGACTCATTGAAACGGAGCAATCTCTGAACGAAAAGGTGGCGGAGCACGATGCCCCGTAGGCGTCTCGCTTCACTGCTGACCGTGTGGGCGTCGGCCTACGTAGGGTGCGTCGCGTTCCTGCTCGTCGGCCTAGAGTCGGGATCTTCCGTCTCGGTCGAGCTTCTGGGCGAAGTATCTTGGCTGGCGCTCATCGGCTCGGTCCCCACAGCAGTGATATTGGGGGCCGCATCTCAGGTTGCGCGCGCGTCGAGAACCGTGGTCGTTGGGTCCGCGGCGGCGCTGATGCTGTTCGTGGCGGCCTTCGCCTGGGAGCACACGGACTTCCTGCTCTCCGGGCCCCGTTGGGCAGTTCATCCGCATCGCGACCTCGCGCGCACCGTGATGGGGTCCACCATCGGCCTCGTCGCGGCCGGAGGCTGGGCGTGGCTGATCGCAGGCGCCCACATCTCGACTACAGCTTGGCGCACGGCATGGGCCGCACTCACCGTACTCGCAGTGGGGCTGCTAACGGCGGCCATCGCGCGCTACCGCGCGTACGACTACTCGATGGCGCAACTGATTTTTCCAGCAAGCGTTCTTTCGGGCGCGTTGGTGCTCCTGCTCTTTCGTGAGTCCCGGCGCTGGCCAGTCGTCTTGGGCGCGGCGGTCGCGTGTCTGCTCTATGGGGTTGGCACCCGCATCGATCCCGCACTGACCGCCACCGGACAGCGCGAAGTGACCGCATACAACCGAGCCGCGGCGTTGACGACTCTTTACCTCGTTCCTCGCTTCGGCCGCGAAGAGACTTGGTCCATCGCTGGCGAGGCGTGCCCAGAGCCGAGAGCCGCCGTAGAGCAATCCCCGATCGGTATCGAGCCGGACCAACGCCGCAACGTGATCATCGTCACGGTCGACGCCCTTCGTAA
>QMMB01000115.1 GCA_003647035.1 Deltaproteobacteria bacterium
ATCATCTCTTCCAACTCTTCACGCGGAAACGCGGGCATTGCTTGTTCCTCTCTTGCGGTAGCGAACGTTGATTGGGGGCTTGGGGCCAAGCACGATCCGTCCAAAGTCGGTATCCATCGGATCTCCTACGAGCTCGAAGTCGTAGTTGTTGAGCAAGACGCCGAAGATGGTTTTCATCTGTAGGATGGCGAAGGCGTTGCCGAGGCATTTATGCCGGCCGCCGCCAAACGACATGTACGCAAAGGGGCGCCTGTCTTCCTCACGGCCGGGCCTGTAGCGATCAGGATCGTACTCGAGGGCGTTCTCGAAGACCTCGTTTTCACGATGGGCAACGAGCGGAGAGACCGAGACCCAGTCGCCCTTCTTCACCCGGTAGCCGTAGATCTCGCAGTCCTCGAGGGCAGCGCGGAACAACATGAAGAGGGGCGGGTGAATGCGCAGCGCCTCCTTGATGGCCCATTCGGTTCGTTCGAGGTCGCGCATCGCTTGGAAGCTGTAGCCCTCGTCGGCCGGGAAGCGCCCGCGAATCTCGGTGCAGACTTTGTCGTAGTAGTCAGGTGCTCGTAGGAGCTCGAGCAGCGCCCAGGCCGTCGTCACCGAGCTGGTGTGGTGCCCGGCAAACATCGCCGCGATGAGAATGCCGGTGATCTCGTGATCGCTGAGGAACGTGCCATCGGCGTACTTGGACTCCATGAGAGTCTGCGTGAAGTCCTCCGAGTGAATGCCCTTGCGCCGGCGTCGCTCGATGATGGTCGACACCATTTCGCCGAGACGCGCCCTTGCGCGGTCGCGCCTTCGGAACGCTGGAATGGGAAGGTGCGCATTGACGTATGCCAACGGCACGATCCCTGCCTCGAGGTCTTCATACACCCTCGCGAACTCCTCGCTCATCTCGTTGCGGAACTCTTCGCCGAGCAGACAGCGGCTCGAGGTGAAGCTCGTCAAGGTGGCGAAGAACTCGCAGACCTCGATCTGTCCTTCGTCGCCCCAGTTGCTGATGATCTTGTGGGTTTCGTCAGCGATGATCTCCGTGTAGGTTCGCATGCGCTTGTTGCGGAGCGCCGGGTGCAGCATGTGCAACTGCTCGTACATTCGCTCTGGCGTAGTGTCGTAAACGACCCCCTTGCCGAAAACCGGGATCATCATCTTGTAAGCTTCGCTCGGGCTCAGCACCTCGTCCGGAAGCCGAAAGAGCGATTCGTGCGCCTCGGGCCCGGTGAAGAGGGTGACGTTCTTGCCTGCCAGCTTGAACTGGGCGACCCGGCCGCATTCGTCGTACGCCCGTTGCAACAGGCCAACCGGGTCCCGTGCAAAGTCGATGGTATGGCCGATCAATGGGAAGCCACCTTTGAGTCGGGGCGGTTTCTTGAGGCTGGTGGCCTTGGCGGGCGCCGTGCCCACGCTTGCTGCTGTCGTCATCAGTTGCTCCTGAATAGCGTGCGTCGAAGTTGTTCTTCAATCCGGTTGGCGAGGTCGTCGGCGTCACTTTGCATCCCCGCCTCAACCCATGCCGACATGTGAACCTGCTGGATCGCTACCATCGTGCGCGCGGCGATCACGGAATCTCCTCGAAACGCGTCCCCTTCGCGCATAGCCTCATCGATCACCAGCGCGATCAAGTCGATGCCTCGTCTCCAGGCGTTGACGAGCCCCTCGCCTACCTCTTGCGGATTCGACGCCCAAGCGCCGCTGTTGTTGAGGTGAATGCGAAGGAAGTCGGGATGCTCTGTGAGCCACTGGATGAATACACGATTGCCTTGCATGAGGCGCTCGGCGGCCTTGTCGTCGCTTGCCATGGTACGACCAGCCAGAAGGAAGAGTCGTCCCAACCGCTCGTCATGCACGGCTTGATAGATGTCGGACTTGCCATCGAAAACCGAGTACAGGGTCCCGAGAGAGATTCCTGACTCGGTGGCAATGTCCTGAATCTTGGTGCCCTCGTAGCCCCGGCTAGCGAAGAGCCGCTCCGCCGCATCGATGATCAATGAGCGGTACATCGAGGTCTTTGCGTTCCGCGCCTTCGCCGTAGCTTGCGACATCGATGCGGAGATTAGAATTGGCTTCTATTTTTTGCAACCATATTTTATACTCGGCGAGCGAAGCTGTTGAATTGGACTAACTCGCCTATTATTTCGGGATCTTGAGGATCTGCCAAGGAGGAGTATCGATGCGGATCAAAGTGGATTTCGATCTTTGTCAGGGACATGGCGAGTGTGAGGGCGAGGCGCCCGAGGTCTTCGAGGTGGACGACGACGGCAAGATGACCGTACTCGAGGAGGAGCCGGCCGAGGAACTTCGCGAGAAGGTCTTGCGAGCGAAAAAATACTGCCCGACCATGGCGATCACCGTCGAGGGTTGAACGTGAGCCGGCAGTCCAAGCCCAAGTTGCCAATGCCCTCGGGTTGGTTTCGAATCGCCACCAGCTCGGAGTTGCCCGCCGGCAAGGTCGGTGTCTTCCAGATCAACGGGCAAGATGTCGTCGCGTTTCGCAACGAGCAAGGGGCCGTTGCGGTCGTCGATCCCATCTGTCCGCACATGGGTGCGCACCTCGGCTACGGCGGTCGTGTGGTCGATGGCGCGCTCCGCTGTCCGTTTCATGGCTTGCGATTCGACACCGGCGGCAACTGCGTCGGAACGGAGTATCCAGGCAATCCCGAGGTGAAGCTCTCGTTGCGATCCTGGCCAGTCATGGAGCAGCTCGGGTGCATCTTCGTGCACGCCGGGCACGACGGCGCCGCGCCAACTTGGGAGCTACCCGAGTACGACACGACAGGATGGACCGAACCGGTCACCAAGGTGCTCACGCTCAAAGGCCACGTCCAGGACGTCGCCGAGAACGCGGTCGATTTCGGCCACTTTGCCGCCGTGCACGAGTACTCGGACCTCGAGGACCCGGTGCTGCGAATCGATGGCCCGCGAATGTACTCGAGGTTCGGAGTCACACGCCGCAACCCTTTCCTTCCCATTACCGACATCCAGTCGATCTTCGATACTGACGTACACGGCCTCGGCCTGTCAGTGACCGATCTTCGCGTCCCGAAGCTCGGCATCCACTACCGCGTCCTGCTTACCGCCACACAGATCGACGAAGAGACGATGTCCTTCGGCATCGGTGTGAGCTCGGAGTTTCCCCCACCGTTCGTGCCGAAAGCGATGCAGGCGCTGCCCCTTCCCTGGCGTGCCGTGACCCGCACCCAAGTCCGGGCCATTCACCGCTTCATCATCTCCGACGTGCTGCAAGACCAAGAGATTTGGGAGCATCGCGTCCCGATGGCCGTCCCTGCTCTGATCCCAGGCGACGGCCCGATCGCGAAGTTCAGGCGCTGGGTCAAGCAGTTCTACGCATGACCTAACGGTGGGAGCCTTCGCCCGGACAGGGGCGCGGGAAGACGGCCGATTGACCGAACCGAATGTAGGCTAAGCTTTGGGGTCATGGCGTCGGCAGGCAACAACCGATTCAGGAACGGGCTCGTACTAACGACGCTGATGTTGTGCGCGTTCTTCTGCGCGCGAGGCGCGACGGCTCTCCTGGCCACCAAGGTGCTGAGCACCGAGGTCAATGACATGCCTCTACGGTCGACCAGAGCGGTCGCAACAGCGCGAACCCAACGCAAACGGGATCCTAGCGTCATCTTGAAGCGCAACATCTTCAATTCAGAGCTAGGCGACCTGTCCGACGCGCCGATCGAGGATCCGGACTTGCCCTTGGTGGATCTACCCGCCGAAGAGGTTGAAACACCCTGCAAGGGAAAGATGCGACTGATCGGTACGGTCGTGCTTCCCGGAGACCTCGAACGCTCAGTTGCCGCCATCGTAGGCGCCGATCAAAAAGCGGGACTCCACTATGGCGGAACCGAGGTCGAGGGCGCGAGGATCCGCGCAATTCAGTCCGACGGTGTAGTCCTACAGAACGCGGGCGGTCTTTGCCGTCTCGCGATGTTCGAAGTCGACGGCGCGGCCTCGAAGCCCAAGCTCAAACGGGCGGTCTCCGATAAGAAGCCCACGAAGCGGCGGGGACCCTCAGTCGATCGCAACGCGGGCCTGAGTGAGGCGGAGATGTCGCAGGGAATCGATAAGGTGAACGAGACAAACTACAACCTCTCTCGTTCCATGCTCAACAAGGTGCTCGACAATGCGGGCAAGCTCATCGGCATTGCAGCGGTATCGCCCAAGATGGAGGGCGGGCAGTCGATCGGCATGGAAATCCGCGGCGTCCGGCCAAACACCCTATTGACCAAGCTCGGTATCCAGAACGGCGATATTCTCGAAAGTGTCAACGGGCAGTCGTTGACGAGTCCGGACGCAGCACTCGGCGCGTACTCGACGTTGAGAACCGCCGACAAGTTCAGCTTGTCCGTCCGCCGCGACGGTCGAGCAATGATGATCAACTACCGCATGCAGTAGGCAAGCGGCCGCCCAACTCACTCCGGGCGGCCAGGTGGCGGTCGCCAGTCGTCCGGCATCGACCGAAGATGCAGATCACGCTGTGGGAACGCGATCTCGATACCTGCTTCCCGGAACGCCTTGTCGATGCCCATGTGAAGCTCGTGCCGAATGAGAAACAACTGCTCCGCGTTGCGAATGAACGCGCGCAACTCAAACGAAAGAGAGCTGTCTCCGAAGCTGAGAAAAAGCACCTGTGGCGGTGGATCCCTCAGGACCCGCCTCGACCCTCGAGCTACCTCGTACAGCACCTCGGTCACCCGATCCGTGTCTGATCCGTACGCGACGCCAACGGGTATGCTGATCCGAAGTACCGCATCCGAGAGCGTCCAGTTGATCAGTCGCCCAGTGACGAACTCCTTGTTGGGAACGATGAGTTCTTTGCGATCAAACGCCGTGATCCAAGTGGCCCGGATTCGGATCTTGGAGACGGTACCGTTCACTTCGCCCACGGTGACCATGTCCCCGACCCGAATCGGCCGCTCGAACAAGATGATGAGCCCGGAGACGAAGTTCGCGAAGATCTCCTGAAGGCCAAAGCCTAAGCCCAAGCCGACCGCGGCGACCAACCACTGGATGCTCGACCAGCCGATTCCAATCGCATCGAACGCGACGGCCAGACCGGCCAGCACGACCGCGTACCTGACGATGGTCGAGTACGCGTAGCGCACGCCGCGACCAAGTCGGCGGAACAGGGTGGCCTCCAGCATCCCGGGCAGCGCACGGATCAACGCCAACGTGAACAGGCCGATCAGGAACGAACGGAGCAGGTCGGCAAGGGTGATCGCCACCAATCGGTCTTCGGTGGAGAAGCGCTCGATCCCCGACGGGTCGATCCCCGACACGGTGACCGTCTGTGTCACCGTCCAAAGCTCGACTTGGTGCAAAATCCTCGTGGCGGGCGCCAGGTCGCCCCAGATTGCGGATGAGCCGAATACCGCGAGGAGGAGGCCGGTGCCGAGCATCAGTCGACTCACCTCGATGGTGGGTTCAGGTCTGACTGGGTTCTCGTCGAGATCTTCGTCCTCGAGGGCGGCGCGACGCTGCGCGATCATCGACCAACGTGCGGCCAATTGAAGGACGACCACCAATAGGAAAACGAACGCCAGATTGAGATGCAGCCGAGCGCCAAATTGAAGCGCTGTCCAGTAGAAGCCGCGGAGCGCGGCAGCGACCAGGGCGAGTGGTATCACCAACGAGGAGAGCTGCACGGTTCGCCATGCCCAAGGGCGTCGCCGGGTTCGTCCGCGCAACACCTCTGCGAGTGGGCCGCCAGACTGCAGCGCCAGATAATTGAACACGCCGACCGCCATCATGGCGATCGAGAAGGCGAGGCGGCCAAGCGATTCGCGCCACAGGTCTTCTCCTCGCATTTCGAACACGAAGATCACGAAGACCGCGGGAACGGTCACGATGGTCAGCCAGCGGAGGTCCCGCCAAAGAGCATGGGCCGCCTTGTCGGACCACCCGCAGTGCGCCTCGGCGATGCCGCCCGGCCGAAGCAACTGCCGCGACATGCGCAACGTCGCCCAAAACCCGGCCGCAACGAGCAACCCGTGCGCGACGCTTCGGGTGAACTGAGTTGCAACGGGCGAGAGACCGAGGCGCCAGGCGACGTACGCCAAGAGAGCAGGCAACCAGATCGCGAGCACCATGGTCAACGCGATCGCTTCGCTGGTTGGCGCGAAACGGACGCAGCCGGGTTTCTTGGCTCGCTCTGCGAGGCCTCGTATCCGTGAGCGGACCCGTCGCGCAAAGGGGACGAAGAGGAACGCCAGGAGCAGTGCGATGAAATTGACCGGCCACAACCGTGTCGCCGCGTCGCGAAAACCTCTGCCAAGCTGTGCCCAGTACTTCGCCCCAAAGAGCCAAGCCGTTGCGTCCCGCCCGTCCGTGAAGAGCTCGGCCTGGACCACCCTGCCGCTCGGGATCCAAAGGATGCGTTCGTCGATGAAGTCGAGGAGGTCTTTGGTGCGTGCGATCAGCTCTTGCTGTCGGGCGTCGAAGTCGACGAGCTTCTGGAAGTACGTCTCATAATCCTCGATGAGCGCATCCATGTATTTGCGCTGAGTCTCGAACAGCTGCCGGAGGCGACTCTCGAGATCTGCCTGCTCCTCGGGCGCCACGGGCACGTCGATGGTTGCCATCGCTTCGTCGATGAGCGTGTCGATGTCGCCCAATGCCTGCCGCTGCTCCCGAAGTCTGATCTGCTGAAGCTGCACATCGCCGATCTGCTCTTGGCGCATGCGTATGAACCGGCGGTACATACCGATATCGGGCGCCTCGGCCCGATGGCGACGCAGCAGTACCCCCACCGAATCGGCAAGACCGACCGCCTGAACACGAGCTGCCAACCGGGTGAGCTCAGCCTCGAGCTCGGCCACCCTGACCTCGGCGCGCCTGAGCTTGCCACTGACGTCCTCGATCTGCTCGTGAACCCCGCCCTCGCTGGTCAAGACCGAAGCGAGCGCTTCGTTCCGTTGGTAGAGCTCTTGCAGCGTCCTCTTGAACGCATCGGGCAGACCCATCAGCTCCGCCAGGAGCCGCCGAGTCGCCTCGTTGTCCCGCTCGACCTCGAGCCGCTCCAACTGCTGCTGCGCCTCGCGTAGTTTGCCAGTGAGCGCTTGGTAGTACGCGATCCGCAGGGTCGCGCGGTCGCGACGCTTGCTCAGCAGCGCACCACGCACGTCGTAGGTCGCGAGCTCGTTCTGATAGGCTGCGATCTCCGTTTGGCCTGCCGTGCGCCTCAAGGAGGCGAGCTCCCGGAGCCCCTCGGCCATCGCCGAGTCCCCGCTTGGCGGAGACGGGGCGTCGCCGAGCGCCTTGAGCCGTTGCTTGGCGATCGACAAGAGCTCCGGTATCCGCTTTCGTCGCTCCGCTCGACGGTCTGCTTCCACGTCGAGCTCGATCGCTTCCCGTCGCGCCGCCGTGAGATCCTGGTCGGCCTCGAGGAGCTCCGCGCTGAGCTCCGCGGCACTCGCGTCTCCGGGGATGGTGATCGCTTTTCGTTGCTCCAGCCGGGCGATGTCTTCTTCGATGGCCCGAGTCCGCGCTTGTGCGTCCTGTCCGGAGGAGAGGTATTCCGCAGCCTTGCTCTGCCACTCCGCGAGCCGCGAGCGGGCCTCGTGCACCTTGCGCTCGACCTCGGTGAGCTCCGGCGACACGTCGGCCGCGGGAGCAGGAATCGGACTCTGCTGCGCGCGTGCCGGAAACGTGCTCAGCCCGGCAGCCAGCCAGAGCCCAAGGGCGATCCGGTTCCACCGCGAGTCGCCGCGGCTGGTCATTGCGACTTCCGAATACGCATCAGTCCCTCTTGTGCCACCGAAGCAACGAGCGCGCCGTCTTGAGAATAGATATGACCAAAGTTGAGCCCTCGACCGCCCGACGATCTAGGGCTCTCGGTAACGTCCAGCATCCATTGATCGGCGCGAAAGGGCTGATGAAACCAAATCGCATGGTCGAGGCTCGCAATGATGAGCTTTTCGGTCAGGAAGCTGTGCCCGTGCCGATTGAACGCGCTTTCGAGCAGGCCGTAGTCGCTGGCATAGGCAAGCACGGCCTGATGCATCACGGGGTCGTCGCCGAGCGCGCCGTCGGCCCGAAACCAAGTACGCTGAATGCCTTCGTGGACCTTTGGCGCTAAGAGGTTGACGTGGTCGACCTCTCGCCGCTGGATCGGCCGGTCGAGCGACAACAAGAAATCGAGCGCCGGGTGACTCGACTCCTTCTGGTAGGCGCGTAGGCGTTCTTCGTTGGTCGGAACCGTTTCCGGGGCGGGTGCATCAGGCATCTGCGCCTGGTGTTCGAACCCGTCCTCGGCCGCCTGGAACGAGACGGACATGTTGAAGATCGCGTTGCCACGCTGCTTGGCGACGACGCGCCGGGTCGCAAACGAACGCCCGTCGCGAATACGATCGACGTGATAGATGACGGGCACCAACGTATCGCCTTCGCGCAGAAAGTACCCGTGCAGCGAGTGAGCGGTGCGCCCTTCGACCGTCCGGCATGCCGCAATGAGTGACTGCGCAGCGACCAACCCGCCAAAAATTCTCGGACGCCCGTCATGGGGGCCAAATCCGCGAAAGAGATCGGTATCGAGCAACTCCAGATCGAGGCGCTCGAGCAGGACACGGGCCTGGGAACGCCGGCCCGCGTTCCAGAGGACGTGCACGACCCGCGCAACCACGTCGGCGTGGCCAGCGGCATCCGCCTCCGTGAGCGCGTATCCCACCTCCGTGAGGAGGTCGCAGATCCAGAGTTCACAGTCTC
>QMMB01000116.1 GCA_003647035.1 Deltaproteobacteria bacterium
AAACTCCGAGCACCGCGCCGTCAAAGGCGCCTACAGCAAGCTCCGCGGCTCGGCCTGCAAGAATGTCGAAAGCGCAGTTCCGGGCCTGGGTCGAATCATAGAAAAGTACGTGTAGCGCTTAACCCTTCGACAAAGGTCATTGAGTTCAAGGCTGCGGCCTTGCTGCGGCGACGGCCTCAGGAGGGCTGACTTTCGCAAGCATGTCGATGACCGCGGTGCGCGTGCGGGTGCATAGGTCCGCGACGGCTTCGGGCTCTTCGAGCTCGGTGTTGGGGTAGAGCGGTGAGCCGATTTGCACCGTCACGAGGCGGTCCTCCCGAAGCCTGCTCCCGCCCATGTCGACCTCGTCGCGCGACATTAGGGTGAACGTGCCCGTCAGCGCGACGGGTACCACGGGCTTGCCCGTCAACACTGCCGCCTGGAACGCGCCGTTCTTGAATGGCCTGAGCTTGCCGTCTTCAGTGCGCGTCCCTTCGGGGAACACCAGGAGTGGCTTCTCGTCGCGGAGCACGCCCTCGAACGCCTCCGTGACTGCGATGGCCGCCTCCTTGCCTTTGCTGCGGTCGACGGGGACGTGCCCCGCAAGCCTCAGGTGCCATCCCAAGAACGGAATGTTCATCACCGAGCGCTTGACCGCCCACTTGAAGCCGCCCGGCAGTGCGGCCCCGAGAACCAAAATGTCGATCAGGCTCTCGTGGTTACTGGCATACACGAAGCCGTCGTCCGGGACGTTCTCCTCGCCGGTCGCTTCGATATAGATGTGCAGCCCTTTGGCCGAGGACTGACTCCACTTCTTGGCTGCCCAAGTCGATGCTGCGCCTTTGGTGAGCGGCCCGACGGTGATGGAGAAGATCCCCCAGGTGACCGTTCGGGTCCCGAACGGAACCCACTGCTGCAACCAACGTCCTCGTTGGCGCCAGCCCATCTCGCCACCCTTGCGGAAGATGCCCCACTCGGTGCGCATCCACTCGACTGTGTTCTTGGAACCCATCCACGCCTCCCTTACCACTCCCGCTGACGCATGAAAAGCGCCACCAGCGCGTCGGGGGCGTCGACCTGTACCCAGTGTCCGGCGCCGTGCAGCACATGCACTGAAATCGCCGAATTCTGCCGGGCGATTTGCTGGATGCGCGCCCGATCCGACTGCGAGAACACCTCGGAACGCCCCCCGATGACGACATCGAGGCTACACCGGTTCGGCAATGCGTCGACCACGTCCCAACTGTCGGTGCGCGCATAATCTTCGACGAGCTCACGGATGACGTCGAGGTTCGGTCCAAAGGTGCGTTTGCCATCGTCGGTTCGACGCAGGTTCATGGCGAGCCACTGCGCTATCGGTGGCGGTTGCCCGGCTGCGATCACCGCCGCGACGAACGCCTCACGGGACACCCAATGGCGGGGGAGGTTCTCGAGTGTTCGCATGACCGCCGCGGTCGCGGTGGTGTCGCGATTCGCCGCGCTCGGGGAGGGTGACGAGTCGATCGTCCAAGCCTCGGTGCGCACGCCCTGGCGCGACCGCAGCCACTCCACCCCCACCTTGCCCCCGAAGCTATGCCCGAGAGCGCCGCCCACCGGCACGTCCAGGAACCGTTCGAGCTCGGCGACATCGGTGGCTGCCGCGCTCACCGTGTGCGGCGTCGGCATTCCAAGAGAGTCTCCGTGCTCCCGAAGATCGACAAGGACTGCACCCCACGCGGGCCTCGCTTCGACAAACGTCCGCGCAATGCCACGCCAATTGGCTCGCGTGCCCAGAATCCCATGCAAAAACAGCATGTACTGTTCTGGATCCGTCGCTCGGGCGGTCACGATGCTGTGAGCAAGCACGAGCCTGACTTACCATAGATAGCCCCCCGACCGGATCAGCCGACGGCAGCTGGCGAAGGCACCACCGGCATGAGCTGCATCAGCGCCTTTTCGAGGCGGAAGACTGCACTGTCCGACATGGGTCGTCGCCTGGTCCGGGCGCGACCGGCATCGAGGTCGGCCAAGTAGTCGCGCATCTTCCTCCGCGCTTCGTGGATGCGCCACGCGACCGTTCCTTCCGTCGTTTCGAGGACGACGGCGGCTTCCTTGTAGCTCAGGCCCTGGAGCGTCGTGAGCACGACGGTTGTCTGAAGAAGGGACGAGAGCTGGTCAAACGCCTCGAGCAGAGCTCGATAGCGATCCCGAAGTTGGGCTGCACGCTCTGGATTGCCGTGCGAATCGACCGCGACCGCGGCAAGGAGCCGAGGGTCGTCGAGAGGCACGATGCGCATACGCTTGCGATCGCGCTTGGCGTTCAGAGCCCGGTGCAGGGTGATTCGATAGATCCAAGTGAAGAACTCACTCCGCCCCTCGAACTCCGGAAGCTTGTGATACGCCTTGAGAAAGGCGTCCTGTGTGATGTCGTCGGCGTCGCTCGCCTGACCGGTCAAGGTCAACGCCAGGGAGTACACGCGTGGCCGGTATTTGCGGACCAGCTCGTCGAACGCCGCCGTGTCTCCGGCTTTGGCTCGAGCGACGAGCTCGGCGGCCTCCGCCCCTCGTCGTTGCGCTTCAGATACCTGTGGTTTTCCGCTCAATAGGCCCCCATCCGTTCAGGACCCCTAAAGGCTACCCACTTTCCTGGCCCAAGCCCAAGTCGGTGGGTTGAAAGGCCCAAACCAAGCTGTTACATCCAACCCGCCTGGACTCGGAAGCCCTTGGAATGCTGGGGAATTCTCGTCCATCTGACACCCATGATCACCGACTGGTTCTACGGCCTCTTCTCGAATGACCTCGCCATCGACTTGGGGACGGCGACGACCCTCATCTACGTCAAGGGCCGAGGCATCGTGTCCTGCGAGCCGTCCGTGGTTGCCGTCCAAGATGACCCGCGCGGCGGTAAGCGCGTCTTGGCGGTCGGCAAGGAAGCCAAAGAGATGCTCGGCCGGACGCCCAGCTCGATCCGCGCGGTGCGCCCGTTGCGTGACGGCGTCATCGCGGACTTCGACATTACCGAGGCGATGCTTCGCTACTTCATCGCGCGCGCACACCACGACCGTAGGACGCTGGTCAAGCCTCGCATCATCATTTGTGTGCCCTTTGGCATCACCGAAGTCGAGAAGCGCGCTGTTAAAGAGAGCGCGGAGGGCGCCGGCGCGCGCGAAGTGTACCTCATCGAAGAGCCCATGGCCGCGGCGATCGGCGCGGGTCTGCCGATCACCGAGCCGAGCGGCAACATGGTGGTCGACATCGGTGGCGGCACGACGGAGGTCGCGGTGATCTCGCTTGCGGGGATCGTCTACTCGCAATCGGTTCGCGTCGGCGGCGACAAGATGGACGAGGCGATCATCGCGTACCTGAAACGCAAGTACAATCTGCTGATCGGCGAGCAATCGGCCGAACGCGTCAAGTGCAGCATTGGCAACGCGCACGCCGACGGCGAGGCTGCGACCATGGAAGTGAAGGGCCGCGACATGGTGGCCGGCGTGCCGAAGACAGTCGTAGTCAATGCGGATGAGATTCGTGATGCGCTCACCGAGCCGATCAACTCGATCACCGAAGCGGTCATGATGGCGCTCGAGCGCACCCCGCCTGAGCTGTCCGCCGACATCGTCGACAAAGGCATCGTACTCACGGGAGGCGGCGCCCTCCTGAAGAACCTCGACGTGCTTTTACGCGAGGAAACAGGGCTTCCCGTGATGGTGGCGGATGATCCAGTGTCGGCTGTCGTGCTCGGTTCCGGCAAGGCACTGGACCACCTGGATCTTCTCCGCGAGGTGACGATCGCGTAGTGCGAGGAGCAAGAACGCGGCAATGAACTACTTCCAGACGATTCGAGATGCCGTCATCTTGCTTGCCCTGGTGATCGTCCCTGCCGTCTTCTTGCGCGCTAATCTTCGAGATCCTTCCGATCTTTCCTGGCTCGATCGCGCCCTTCTTCAAGTCAGCGGCCCCGTCCAGTATGTCGCCGAATGGGCGGCCGATGGCGTGACGAGCGTCGTCGAAAACTACGTGTACTTGGTGGACGTCAAGAGTGACAACGACGATCTGCGCGGCGAGAACGATCGCCTTCGACGTCAGATGCGCGTCTTGCGTGGCGATGCGCAGCGGCTGCACGAGCTCGAGTCGCTGCTGGGCTTGCGTGAGCGGTTGGCGACCAAAACGATGACGGCTCGTGTGATCGCGAAGGACATCTCGCCTTCGTTTCGCGTCGTTCGACTCGCGGTCGATCAGGGTGAGCGCGCGGGGTTGCACGCTGGCATGCCCGTCGTCGCGAACCAAGGGCTGGTCGGGCAGATTCGGCGCGTCTCCGGGCGCTTCGCGGACGTGCTGTTGACGATCGATCCCGAGAGCCGCGTGGATGTGGTGGTGGGCGAGAGCCGTGCCCGAGCACGGATCGAAGGATTGGGCGAGCGTGGCCGTTATCGCTGCCGAATTCAGTTCGACAGGGCAGATGACCAGGTGGCGGTGGGCGATGAGGTCTACACCTCCGGCCTAGGGAAAAAGTTCCCCGCGTCGATTCTCATCGGGTACGTCAGCCATATCAGTAGCCAGGAGCTCGGCCTTCATCAGGAAGGTGAGGTGACCCCATCGGTGGATTTCACGAGGCTCGACGAGGTCCTGATCCTCACCTCGGGACCCAAAGACTCGGACGCGCAGTAGGGTAGGGGCATGCACGGCGCGCGAGGCAGCATCATCATCGTCTTGGTCGCCTTTGCGCTGCTGCTGGTCCAGTCGGTGTTCTCTCGGGTGCTTGCTCCCTATCCGTTCTCTCCCTACCTGGGCCTCCCGCTCGTGTTCGCGCTGGGGACGGCTCGGGGGGTGAGGGTGTTGCGGGGCGCCACGACCGCATTTGCCATTGGCTATCTGTACGACCTGTTCACAGGGAATCCCCTAGGCCTCCACACGTTCGTTTTCGTAGTGGGCTATCTGACATCCTGGCTGCTCGGCTACCTGCTGACGTTTCGCGGTGTCGTTTTCGAGATGCTACTCACGTTCACTCTGACGGTTCTGCTTGCAGGCTTGCTCGAGGTCATTCGTGGGTTCACCCCTGGGGGAATGGCTTGGAGTGGGGTCACTTTGACCATTACCCTCTTCGCTTCGGCTTTCGCTACGGCGTTGGTCGCGCCGATTCTGTTTGCCATCGTTCGATGGATCGACCCCGAGTCCGAGCGAGCGCCGACATGATCACGCTCTCGCAGCGCAGGGAAGTAGGGGAGTTTCGCAAGAGGTATCGCTGGATGGCGCTCTTCGTCATCCTCGTGTTCGGCGGGATCATCATTCGCGTCGCTCAGGTGCAGCTCTTTCAACGCGACCGCTGGTCGGGCATTGCCCAGCAGAACATCACCAAGACGCTCGAGCTTCCAGCTACACGCGGGGTGATTCGAGACATCGCGGGTCGCGTCGTCGCCTCGAACCGGCCGTCGTACGACGTCTTCGCCACCCCCCGGCTCCTGCAAGCGGAGGACATCGATCGCATCGCGTCGCTCATGGGCTTGAACGCGGAGGACAAGGCGACTTTGCAGACACGGTTAGACGAGCTTCCCGCGAACCGACGCACGCGTCAGCTCGAGCTTTACAGCGACATCGACCGCGAGCAGCTTGCCGCGTTGGAGACTCACTTGGCAGAGGTCCCCGCGCTCGACATCATCACCGTCCCGCTCCGTGACTATCCCTACGCGACCCTCGGCGCCCACCTGATCGGCTATTTGAACGAGGTCAACGCGAAGGACATGGAGCGCGCCCGAGACCCGGGCACGTACCGTCCGGGGGACCGAATCGGCCGAAGTGGGCTCGAAAAGCGCTATGAGCCGCTGCTCAAGGGTTCGCGCGGTTTTCGAAGAGTGGTCGTCGACGCCAGGGGCAACGCGCTCGAAGGCAGGCGGCCCGACTCGCTCGAAGTGCAGATGCTGAGGAAGCCGGTACCCGGTCACGACATCCAACTGACGATCGACATGCGATTGATGGAGGCGTTCGACCGTGCATTCCGGCCGTACCCCTCGGGCGCCGTGGTCGTGGTCGACATTCACACGGGCGCCGTTCGCGCGCTCTACTCGAAACCGGTCTACGACCCAAACGAAATGAGCAGCGGCCTCAGCACGAAGCGTTACGCCGAGCTCACCGGCGACCCATTTCGGCCGTTGATCGACAAGACGATGTACGACACCTATTTCCCGGGATCGACGTTCAAGGTGATCACCGCGTTGTCGTCCCTCGAAGATGCCGTGGTCGACCCGATGCAGCGCGTCGAGTGCCTGGGGTCCTTGAAGATCGGCAGGCAGAAGTTCCGCTGCAACAAGCGGCACGAGTGGGTCGACCTCTACGACGCGATCGTCCAGTCCTGCAACGTGTATTTCTGGGAGCTGGCCGGGGAAGTGGGCATCGAACGGATCACCCGCTACGCGAGGGCTTTTGGGTTCGCCGAGCAGACGGGGATCGGGGTGAGCGGCGAGGCCAAGGGTTTCCTTGCGACCCGTGAGTGGTACACGGAGCACTACGGAGCGTTTCGCATCGGGTACACACTCAACACGGCGATTGGGCAAGGCAACACTCGCGTCACGGTCCTTCAGCTCGCCATGGCCAATGCGGCCATCGCCAACGGAGGCACACTGTATGTGCCGCAGGTGGTGCAGAACGTGAGGGCGCCCGATGGTTCCCTGTCCGAGACGTTCCAGCCGCGCATCAAGCGGGAGGTCGGCGTGTCGCCGCAGCATCTGGATATGATGCGCCGTGCGCTCGTCGATGTGGTTCAGGACGAGTCCGGCACGGCGTACCGCGCGCGCAATAAGGATGGAGTGCGCGTCGCCGGCAAGACCGGTACGGCCCAGGTGGTCAGTCGTAAGGGCCGTTCCGAAGAATCGTCGAGCGCCTGGTACCTCGACCGCTCCCATGGATGGTTCGCGGGGTTCGCACCTGCGGACGATCCCCAGGTAGCCTTTGCGGTGTTGGTGGAACACGGTGGTTCCGGTGGCGCCAGCGCCGCGCCGATCGCCATGTCGGTCATGCACCAGTACCTGAGCGAACCAGAGTCCCAAGAGCCAGAGGGGTCGGAGTAGCCGATGGCTATCGGAAGAACGATTCGCGACGATTTCGATTGGCCGCTCTTCATTACGGTATCGACGATCGCGTTGTTCGGCGTGCTCAACCTCTATAGCGCCACCGACAGCGGCACGACATCCGATGCGTACGTGCAGCAACTCTATTGGCTCGTGCTCGGCTTCGGGGTCGCCGGGTTGACCGTCGCCATCGACTACCGGCACTTCGAACGATACGGCTGGGTGATCTACGGCGGCTGCATTCTCGCGCTCGTCCTGGTGTTCGGGCTTGGCCGGAGTGTTCGGGGCTCCACGCGATGGATCGCCCTCGGCGGGTTTTCGCTTCAGCCCAGCGAGCTGATGAAGATCGGCCTGATCATCGCGCTTGCGAAGTATCTGCATCACGACACGAAGACCGGAGGCCGCACGCTGGTCGACTTGGTCATTCCCGGATTGATCCTCGCCTTGCCGATGGGGCTGGTCCTGCTTCAGCCGGACCTCGGCACCGCCATGGTCCTCGCGTTCATCTTCGCGAGCGTCATGATGCTGACCCAGCTCAAGACGCGGTCGGTGGTGACGCTTCTCGCCAGTTTCGTGGTCGCTGCTCCGGTGACCTGGTTCTATCTGTTGAAGGACTATCAAAAAGAGCGCATCACCGCCTTCTGGGGCCGGCTCGGGGGGACTCAGACCGATCTTCTCGACTCCGGGTGGCACACCCATCAGTCGCTCGTCGCGATCGGGAGCGGCGGCCTCACCGGCAAGGGGTTCACGCAGGGCACCCAGACCCGCTTTCGCTTCCTTCCCGACCAGCACACCGACTTCCCGTTCCCGGTATGGGCCGAGGAGCATGGATTTCTGGGTGCGGTGCTCCTGATCAGTCTCTATCTGTTCTTGGTCTTGTGGGCGCTCCGGATCGCTTCTCAGGCGAAGGATCGCTTTGGCGCCGTGCTCGCGGTGGGCGTCGGCGCCATGATCTTCTGGCAAACCGTGGTCAATCTTGGGATGGTCTCGGGGCTGCTGCCTGTCGTCGGGATGACGCTCCCGCTGTTTTCGTACGGCGGGTCGAGCTTGCTCTCGACCATGCTGGGCCTGGGATTACTAATGAACGTGTCGATGAGGAGATTTTCACGTTGAACCAATCGAAGCGAGTGATTGCGGGCGTGATCCAGATGACATCCACCGCGGACGTCGAGGCGAACATGGACACCGTGCAGAGGCTGGTGCGCGATGCGGCACTTCGTGGTGCCGAG
This sequence comes from Deltaproteobacteria bacterium, assembly GCA_003647035.1. Taxonomy (GTDB): domain Bacteria; phylum Myxococcota_A; class Polyangia; order Polyangiales; family Houyiibacteriaceae; genus SG8-38. The sequence continues at coordinate 8,249 of QMMB01000116.1, forward strand.
CTGGTGCTCGTGCCCGAGTGCTTCGCATACCTCGGCCCCGAGAAAGGGAAGGTCGCGATTGCCGAGTCGCTCGATGAAGGCGGGCCGATCCTCGAGCGGTGCCGGGAGGCGGCCGTAGATGCTGGAGTCGACGTGGTCTACGGCGGCTTCTGGGAGAAGAGCGACCTGCCAGACAAGGTGCGCAACGCGTGCATCTACATACGCGCCGATGGCTCGATCGATACGGTCTACCGAAAGATCCACCTCTTCGATGTGGACTTGCCCGATGGAACGAAGTTGCTCGAGTCTCAGACGGTCGAGCCCGGCTCCGACACTGTCGTGGCGGAGGCGCCGTTTGGAAAGCTTGGGCTGAGCGTCTGCTACGACCTACGGTTTCCCGAGCTCTATCGGCGCTTGGTGGACGCCGGAGCCATTGCCTTGGCGATCCCGTCGGCGTTCACCCTCACGACCGGCAAGGACCAC
>QMMB01000117.1 GCA_003647035.1 Deltaproteobacteria bacterium
GCCACCACCCGCACGCGGCGGCAGTGCCCACGTTGCCGCACGTGCTGAAGAGCATGGTGCCCCCTGCGATGTCCGGGCAGCGACCTGCGATCCGAGAGAAGGGTTCCGATCCGCCCAGCACCGTACCAGTGTCCTGGTCGACGGCCGCGTCTGTGTTGGCGCTCCTCGGGTTGGCGGCGGTGATTACCATCGTGAGCGTGCGACGCCGCGCGACGCCGACCGCCGCTACCGTGCCGCCTCCTCCCGCGTACGTGGAGGCCGCCGCTCAGATCCCAGTCGAAGTGAGAGTTCTGGCCGCGCTCGACACCGGTGAGCTCTACGTCAATGACCGGAGCTACGGACCGCTGCGACTCAACCAAGCGATCCTCTTGCGGCTGCTTCCTGGGTCGTATCATTTCGAGGCCCGCGAAGTCGACGGGACTCGAGTGGCAAAAGACGTACTGGTGGAGCCCGGGGTGCCGACGGAGGTCGTGCTCATCCCGGCCGCCGATTGAGGTTCGGCCATGATCCTGCTCCGCCAAATCAAGGGCGCCGACTCGGGACGCGAGTTCGAGTTCAACCAGGACCTGATCCGCATCGGCCGGATGCCGGACAGTGATGTGAACTTCGACCCCGAGGTCGACTTGGACGCGTCTGGGCGACACGCCGAGATTCGCAATGAAGACGGACGCTATCTGCTGATCGACACCGGCAGCCGGAACGGGACTTGGCTGAACGGTCAGCGCATCAAGCACGCGGCCCTCAACATCGGCGACGAGATCGAGCTGGGGCGCGGAGGCCCGAAGCTGGAGATCGCATCGGTTCGAAATCGCCCGAGCAGTCGCGCACCGACCGGGCGCATATCGACGGGAGCCCCGCAACGCGACCCGAGGTTCGACCCGCTTGCCATGCCGGTCACCACTGCGACCCGGCTCGAAGATCTTGCCGCGCGTCCGGACCTGCTTCCGGAGGGTGTTCAGCTCCCGGGGATGTCGCAAGTCACGTCGCGAAGTCGACGCCGAAAGCTCGGCTCGACCGCTCTGTGGGGCGCGGCGGGGGCAGTGCTCCTGACGGCGATCGCGATCGTCGTTGCGTCGCTCCAGTAGCTTACTTGACGGTGACACGCGGCTTCCGCGAAAAGCAAAGGAGCCCATGCTTCGTGCTCGACTTGCCGCCTGGCTTCGGCCGATTGCCCCGACACCGGAACCCTCCGAGGGGCGCGAGGCATACCACTCCGACATTCGCGAGCTGCGGCCCGAGGCTTGGTCGACGCACTCGCCGACTGCGCGAGGAAGCGACGTAGAACGCGCGATGTGGCTCGCCGGCGTGAGCTCCCGCGACTTCTCTGAGGCGGTCGGCATCAACTTGTCGCCTCACCTGGTGACTCCGGTCGACGACATCGTGACGCTGTGCCGTCACCGGGCGGAGGCGTGTGAGCAGCGGGCACGCGTACTCAGCCGCGCACTTCCACCGCCGAATCCGTACGGCCGTCCGCCGCTTCCCTGGCACCGGACGAACGCGCGTGAGGCGCGTGAGCTCTATCGCGCCTCGCAGGCATGGGAGGCCATGGCGCGTGCGCTGCTCAGCAATTGCTGGAGCGGGTAAGGTCTTCGGTCATGCGGTCGAGCACTTCGAGCGCTTGCTTTTTCGCCTCCGCGAGATCGTTGCGCGCGTGTACCGGGGCGGTCGCGTAGAAGTAGTACTTGAGCTTCGGTTCTGTCCCGCTCGGGCGCAGCATCGCTCGATGTCCTCCCTCGAGCTCGAAGATGACCACGTTGCTTGGGGCGAGGTCGGTGAACGGGGTTACCCCCGTCGGGGTCCATTGCACCTGTTGGTGGAGATCGAACATACGAAGTACGGACTGTCCTCCGATCTCGCGCGGCGGCTGCTGCCGGAGGCGGTCCACGGCGGAGCTCATCTGCGTTTGTGCGTGGGTGCCTTCGAATCTCACCGAGATCTGACGGTCGGCGAAAAAGCCATGCTCGCACCAGAGCGCGTCACGTGCATCCAGCAGCGTTTCGCTCCGCATCTTGAGACGCGCCGACATGTCGACGAGGAGCAGGGCAGAGCTGATTCCGTCCTTGTCTCGAACCGCCGGGCAGGGCGCGTATCCGAGCGCCTCCTCGTAGCCAAACACATACGCGAAGCCTTCTTGCTCGAGGTCGAGCGCCCGGTTCTGGATCCACTTGTGGCCGGTTAGCGTTTGCTCCCAGCGTGCGCCGTGGGCCGCTGCGATCGGCCGCAACATGGGACTGCTCACGACGGTGGAGATCACCAGGGGCCTGGAAGCCTTGGGGTGTCGGCGCAGCAAGTCGTCCGCCAACAGAATCCCGGTATCGTTTCCGGACAGAAGCTCGAGTCCGTCGCCTCCGCGCACCGCGACTGCGACGCGGTCGCCGTCTGGGTCGTTGGCAATCGCGAGGTCGGCGCCGACTCGTTCGGCAAGAGCGAGAACGTGGTCCATGGCGCCCGGCTCTTCAGGGTTCGGAAACGCGACGGTGGGGAAGCGGCCGTCTGGCACGGCCTGGTCCGCGACGCTGTGCACGTCTTCGAAGCGCGCGCGGCCGAGCACTTTTCGAAACGTGTCTTCCGCGACGCCGTGGAGGGCTGTGTACGCAATGCGCACGTCTGCCCTGCTTGCGCGGGGGCTGGATTCGATGCTGATGCGCTCGACGTAGCTGTCGAGTGAAGAGTCGGCCGAGCGAGCCAGCTCCCTGGTCCGTGCCTCTGCGATAGAGAGTCGGGGAATCTGGTTTGCCGTCGGCGCACGCTCGATCTCGCCCGCGATGCCCAGGTCGTTCGGCGGGATGATCTGTGCCCCATTCCCCCAGTAGACCTTATAGCCATTGTATCCAGCCGGATTGTGGCTCGCTGTGATCATCACGCCGCCGCCGGCACGACGCTCGAGCACCGCGAACGCCAGGACCGGCGTCGGCACCACGTCGCTGAAGACCCAGACCGGGATGCCTGCCCCCGCGGCGACCTCGATCACGTCGCGTTCGAACACGTCACTATTGACTCTGGCGTCGCGACCCACGCAGATGCCTCGCGAGGCGATGTCCGGCACTTCTTGCTTCAGCCATGCACAGAGTCCGGCGGTGGTCTGTGCAACCGTCACCCGATTCATCCGCGTCGGGCCCGCGCCAAGCAACCCACGGATCCCGGCCGTGCCGAACTGTAGCGTCCCGGTGAAACGCTCTTGGAGCGCATGCATGTCGCCGCGTTCGATCAGCGCCTCGAGCTCGCGCCTCGTTTCGGGGTCGGGGTCCTGCGCGATCCAAGACCGCGCTCTGTCGATGATGCTCACGCCGCGACCTCGCCGGGCGCTTCGTCCTGAATGTACGTTCGCTCCTTGTACCAGACCGCGACCGGGACAAAGAGCACGGCGGTGATCGCCATCGCCAGGGCGAAGAAGAGGTAATAGGAGGCGCCGTCGAGTTTGCTCGTCCCATCTGGATTCTGAATGAAAAAATTCACCGCGGCGGTGAAGAGGTTTCCGATCGATACGCTCATCAGAAACGCGCCCATGACCAGCGACTTCATTCGCTTCGGCGCTTGGGTGTAAGAGAACTCCAGGGCGGTGATCGACACGAGAACCTCCGCCGCCGTCATGAGAATGTAGCCGCCGAGCTGCCAAGCGATGTTGACCGTTTCACCCGCGTCGAGCCGCGCCTCGAGCCAGGCGGGCAATAGGAACGCGGGTACGGTCAAGAACAGCCCAATCGAGATCTTCCTGAGCGGCGTGAGCGGCCAGAAGCCCGCAAACGCGGGGTAAATCACCCGGTTGAAGAGTGGGATGAACAAGAGCACGAGCGCGGGATTGAGCCACTGCGACTGGGACGGGTCCCAATCAATGATGAAATGACGATCCATGCGCGCGGCCTGTAGAACCCACGCGGAGCCCTGCTGATCGAAGAGCGCCCAGAACATCGCAATGAACGTGTAGATGATGAAGAGCTTGCCAAGCGCCGAGAGGCCATCGCGACTGAAGATTTCACGGAGAACCGCCATGCCGCCGGGTTGGATGTGCACGAACTTGTCACGGCCCATCCAGAACACGAACGTCGCGAGCGCCATCAAGACGCCGGGCACTCCAAATGCCACCGAAGGGCCGAACCGATTGAGGAGCGGCTCTGCAAACAGGATCGAGGCTAGCGCGCCGACGTTGATCGAGAAGTAGAACCAACCAAAAATTTTCGGAAGGAGCTGTGCATTCGTTTGTCCGAACTGATCTCCCACGTGCGCGGACACACAGGGCTTGATGCCTCCCGACCCGACCGCGATGAGCCCGAGCCCGACCGCCAAGCCGATCCGCGTGTCGTCGATCGCCAATGTCAGGTGACCGAGGCAGTACACGATCGACAGCACCATGATCGTTCGGTACTTCCCAAAGAACGCGTCCGCGACGATCGCTCCGAAGATCGGGAAGAAGTACACCGCGGTGACGAAGACGTGGAACCACGCCTTGGCTTGCTCGTCCGTCATGGGGTCGAGCTCGCCGCTCGCATTCATCAGGAACTTGGTCATGAAGATGACCAAGATCGCGCGCATGCCATAGTAGCTGTACCGCTCCGCCGCCTCGTTGCCGACGATGTAGGGGATCCCGGGTGGCATCCCGGCGATCGGGGCCGGTGCGCTGCGGTAGCGAGCCCTGAAAGACATGCGTGTGATCCTAGCGGATTCTTTCTGTAACAGCGGCTTTTAGGCTCATCGGCTCAGGCGGTTTTTCTCCGCTTTTTTTTACCGGAATGGTACTAGGGGCAAGACTAACCCGGCGCTTGGGGTGCTTCGGCGCACCACGGGGATGCAAATGGAGGACGGCGTGACACAGAGCGATGACCTGAGAATCTTCGGCCGGGGCTGGGTCGCGACGCTGCTGGCCGTGGTGATGAGTGCGCTCAGCGCTGCCTCCGGGGTTGCCGCGCAGACCGGTTCTACCCAGATCGACCTGAACCAGTACAGGCCGGCCGAATTGGCCACCGACGGGTTTGCCCTCAGCACGGCGGACGGCCAGGGCCACAAGCGCTTCGGGTTCATGATCGTCATGGACTACAACGACGACGCGTTGGTCTTCGAACAGGCGGGCGTCGGCACGACTTCCTCCGTCGTGCATCGGCAGCTGACCGGCCACATCATGTGGAACCTGGGCATCTTTGAGCGCTTGGTCGTCTTCGGCGACATTGCCTACCACTTCATCATCGATGCGGGGCAGGGAGCACAAGTCGGGCTCCCCCCCCCGGCGGGTCAGTTCGACTACTTGCTTCCAGCGGGTGGCGAGTTCGGGGACGTGTACTTGGGCGCCCGAGGTGTCCTGTACGGCAATCGGGACGATGTCTTCGAGCTCGCCTTGCAGGCAACCATGACGATCAACACCTCGTCGCTGTCCAACGACCAGCAGAGGTATGGCGGGCAGGTCAGCAAGTCTCCGTACCTCGGCGGTTGGTTCGAGCTCTTGATGACTTTCAATGCGGGCGACGTCGTGCGGATTCCTATTCAGGCCGGTTACAAGCTCGGCACGCAAGGGCAGTCGGTTCCGCCGAATCTCTTCGTCGGTACCGAGTTCACCTTTGGCGGCGGCCTCCTGTTCATGATCAGCCAGGACAGGTTCATGATCTCGGCTGAATCCTTCGGCCGAACCGCGGCAAACAGCACCGTAGCGTTCTGGACGCGAGAGGAAACGCCAGTCGAGGTGCTCGGTGGCCGCCGGTACCTTAAACCGAACGGTTTCGTGATCGGCGTATCGGGTAGCGCGGCGGTGACTCCGGGGTACGGCGCGCCCGATTGGCGTGGTGTCGGTTTGATTGGCTACACGATGCCTCCGCCTGTAGTCATCGGGGATTCCGATGGCGACGGGATGTTGGACGACGTCGACGAATGCCCGAACGACGCAGAGGACTTCGACGGTTTCCAGGACGAGGATGGCTGTCCCGACCTGGACAACGATGGTGACGGTGTTCTCGATGTCAATGACGGCTGCCCGAATGACCCCGAAGACGTCGACGGCTTCGAGGACGAAGACGGTTGTCCGGACCCGGACAACGATGGTGACGGCATTCTCGATGTCGACGACCAGTGCCCTGACTAGCCTTGCACCATAGAGAACAACGGCTGTCCGGACCCCGATCGCGACGGCGACGGTGTTCCCGACCGTGTCGACAACTGCCCGGATGAGCCAGGCACCGTGGAGAACCATGGCTGTCAGGACGCCCAGCTCGTCGTGATTGGCGCAGGCCGGCTCGACATTCTCGAGAAGGTCTACTTCAAGCTCGGGAGCCACAAGCTCCAAAAGCGTTCGTTTGCCCTCCTGGACAACGTCGCCAAGGTCATGAACGCGCATCCGGAGATCGAGGTGATCCGGGTCGAGGGCCACAGTGACAAGACCGGTAGTCTCAAGTTCAACATGAGACTGTCGAAGCAGCGTGCCAACACGGTCGTTCGCTACCTCGTCGGCAGAGGCAAGGTGACCAGGGACCGGTTGATCTCGGAGGGCTTCGGTCCCACTCGACCGCTCGTGCCCGACGCCAAGACGAAGGAAGAGCGCGCGCAGAACCGGCGCGTCGAATTCCACATCGTCGACACCGGTCCAGAGGACGCCGCCACAGAGGCTCAAGAAGACGCGCCCTAGCTGGCGATGCGGACCGGCCAGTGCTGGTTCTCGACCCCGAGGGTCAGGTTCCCGAGGAGCTGGCAGGCCTGGCGAATCGTGATTCGATCGCGAGGGTTGCGCCGCAGGCACTGGGCGATCAGCGCGCCGAGGTCTTGGGTTTCCGGCCGGCCGAGCAGCGCCCGCACGGCCTTCGGGTCCCCGTCGTGCGTCGTGTGTTGCGTGATCATCGCGGCTTCACCGTTGCCATCGAACAGCGTCTTCCCGGTGTAGGCCTCGAAGATCAGGCACCCGAATGCGTAGACGTCCGCGGGAATGGCGTTCGAGGCTTCCCCGGCGCCCCAGATCTCGGGCGAACCATAGTTCGCCGTACCGCATCCGGGCCGCAGGTGTCGCCCGGCCAGGCCGAAGTCGACGAGCACGGGCTTCGGTGGTTGACCCACCCCCGTGATGGCGTTCGCGTTACACACGATGATGTTCGAGGGCTTCACGTCCAGGTGCGCAACGCCGACCTGGTGCATCGCGTCGAGACCGGCGCCTACGCCGAGGAGCAGTTCCCTTGCGCGTCCGAGCGACAGGTCGCCCATCTCGAGCATTCGCTCTAGGCTTGGTCCCTCCACCAACTCCATGACCAAGATCGGCTTGGGGCCCGCCCCTGCGTCGAAGGTGACGAAGCGTGCGATGTTGGGATGTTCTGGAAGTGCGAGCAATGCACCCGCTTCCTCGCGAAACAGACGAAGGAACTCGTCTTCGGAGAGCGTGCGGGCCGCGGCGGCGGAGTAGTCGGGGACCTTCAAGGCGAAGAGCGGGGCTGATGGGTCCTGCCGCTCTTCCACGCGACGCGCCACGAACACGGAACCGACCGCACCCGTCCCGACGGTTCGGACGAGATAGAACCCACCGACGATTCGGCTGGGGGGTGCCCACGCAGGTAGCGGCGCATCGACCTCGATCTCCATCGGCGCGATGCTCGGCGCCCGTCGCGGGCCATCAAGCGGAAGCGAACACAGATGCTTGAGCAGTGTTCGGGTGAGCTCGCCGAATGCACCGGGTAGATCTCGGTCGACCGCGCTGACCGCGCTTGCGAACGCCTGGTCGATCTCGGAGACGGACGTGCGGAGGGCACGCTCCACCTCGAGCCCCATGGCCCAAATCGCCGCCGCTGATGTGGGAGACTCGTCGCCAGGGGAGGAGCCGAGTCGCCGACGCGACCCACTGACGAGCTGGGCCAGGCTGGCGACGCCCCGTTCGAGCATGGCCAGTGGCGTGCCTGAGGAACGCTCGGCGATCTCGCCCAGTGAGTTTGAGGCGCCTACGGAGCGGAGCCCGCGCGCGAGTAACGAGAGCGCTTGCCGCAATGCCTCGATTCGGGCGGACCGGGCGACGGGCAACTCGTTGCCAATCGCTTTTAGAGCATCCGCGGCAGCCACCAATCCATGCCCGTCCCGCTGCACTGTGCGCGTCGCCTGCAGCAGCTTGCCATACGCCCGCAGTGCGCATTCGATTTCGGGAACCATTGAGGCCTCGGCCATCGTTTTGAGGTCGTCGAGGTGGGACACGTTTCCTGCGGCAGCGATGACGATATCAGAGATGTCGGCAATCTCCTCTCGCACCAAGGCATCGCAGGTGCGGGCGGTCGCGGCGCAAAGGGTGCGACGAAGCGAGCCCTTGGGATCGAGCCGGACCCGATTGAGCAGGACTCGCTGAGTCAGAAGCCGCCGTTGACGAACGACGTCCTTACGCGGGTCGACGTGCGGCCCGTCTGCATCGACGAGGTGGAGCATCGTGCGAAGCTGGCGCAGCCGTGTCGTGAACTGTGGAACCTGGCTCCCTCTCTCCAAGGGATCGCCCTCTCGGATCACGAGCCAGTTGGTGATTCGCTGAAAAAGGTCGCCGAGTCGTTCGTCGTGAGCGCCCTGTCCCTCGTCGTCCTCCCCGATGAGTCGCAGGTCGTTCAGGGACGAGGGTTCGCAGAGCGCGGAGGCGAGCTCTCGAAGTGCGAGGAACGCCGGGACGTTGGTGTCAGGGTCGCCGTGCGCGGGACGCTCGAGGAGATCGGCTTTGCGCGCGGC
>QMMB01000118.1 GCA_003647035.1 Deltaproteobacteria bacterium
ATCAGTTACGCTCCCGCTCTTTGCGCAAAGCCAGGCCGATACTCACCACTGCCTGTGATGCGCGGCCCTGCAGATCCGCAAGCGCCGCCTCGTCCACGTCAGCCACTCGAGTGGGGTCGAGCAACTCGACCGACACCTGAGCCCGTTCCTGGAGGATATCGAGCAGTGATTGGATGTTTGCCGTCCCACCCGACAGACAGATGCGGCTCAAGTCGCGGTCCCCGCTGGTCGCTAGGTAGAAGTCGAGCGACCGCTGAATTTCGCCCGCGAGTTGATCGACTGCCTGATTCACGATTTCGGGCACCTCTCGCGGTACGATGCCGCGCCCTTCGCCTCCGCATTTGTACGCTTCGGCCTCGTCTCGGCCGACGCCGAGCTGCCTCTGAATCTCTTCAGTAATGGCGTTGCCCCCGTTGGCGATGTCGCGTGTGAAAGCGGTCGTGCCATCTGCGAGGATATTCACGGTCGTCGTGGACGCCCCGCAGTGCACCAGTACCGTGGTTTCGTCTTCCGCGGCCGCGCCGTAGCCTGCCTCGAACACGTTTTGCACGGTGAAGGCGTCCAAATCTACAACCATGGGCCGAAGTCGAGCTTCCATCGCCAGGTTCGTGAGATCGGTGATTTCTTCCTTCTTGGCAGCCACGAGGAGCACGTCCATCTGGCCGTGATCCGTGCGCTCGTGCAGCACCTCGTAGTCCACGTGCACCTCTTCCAGGTCGAACGGGATATGCTGCTCGGCTTCCCAGTTGATCTGCTCGTGAAGCTCGGCGGCCGTCATCAACGGCATCGTGATCTTCTTGATGATTACGCTGTGCCCGCTGGCCCGAAGCGCGATATTGCGGCGCTTGCTGTTGGCGAACAGCTTCTCCAGCCCGTCGACGACAGCTCCGGAGTTGATGATGTGCCCATCGACGATGGTTTCGGCGGGCAGAGGATGATATCCGAACCTGGTAATGGTTCGTGACCCCCGGCGCCCCTCTTTGATTTCACAGACTTTAATCGAGCTCGAACCGATGTCGACGCCGATTAAGTTCTTCCCCTCGGACGGCATGTAGACACGTTACTCCTCCTCGCCGAACACACGTACCCTGTCGGCGAGCCTCAGACCCAAAGCTTCGAGAATCTTTCGTTTTGTGTCCATCCGACATCCAAAACCCTTCTCGACACGATCAATCGTCAACACCGATAGGTTCGCGCGCCGAGCCAACTCAGCTTTCGACATCATGCGTTCGATCCGAATCTTGCGAACATTGTTGGGCTTGTTGCCACCTTTCTTGTTCGCGTTGGGCTTGACAGCCCCTTCGTGCTCGCTGGTATCAGAGGCCGACGCACCCAACGTATTGGGCTTTTGCATCGCTTCGTTTGCCTCTGGTTCGTAGGTCATGAGTTGGCTCTCTAGAGGAGCAACGCAACCCGCGTCACTCTTCAAGAAGGCTATGACCGAAGCACCCTAGGGTCAAGCAACTTAGGACAATTTATCGCTAACTTATATGCTAATTATATATAAATCATGTGAACCTGCATAGCGGAACGCAGACGTCCGCGATCGTCGGGCACTGCTTGTGCTCAACGCGCGAACCCACCGATTGTCAACGAGCAAACGTATCGAATTTCGATGGTCGCAATGCTCGACACCGAAGGCAAAAAAACCGAGGTGCGCGCCGGTTAGTTGCCCTGCCCCGTGACTCATCAATACTCGCCACGTCGTGATGAGCTCGATTGGGGTTTGGCGTGCTGTGGCTGTGGTGTTCGTGGTCCTCCTCCTGCATGTGCCTGCATATGCGCAGCGCAAACACACCGTGCAGCAAGGCCAAACGCTGGGCGCGATCGCAAAGCGTTACCGGGTATCCGTCACCAACCTCGCGGCCGCCAATCGCTTGAAGAAGATCTCGAATCTCCGGGTGGGCCAGGTTCTGCGAATCCCGCCCAAAGGCGTGATCTACGTCTATCCGGGGCAGACCCTGACCGGGATTGCGCAGCTCAACAAAGTGTCGGTGAAAGAGCTTGCTGCGGCCAATCGACTCAAACCCGGTACCACGATCCGGGTTGGGCAGCGCCTGGAGCTGCCCGGCTACAGTGCGCATGCCAAGGCGACCAAGGCGCGCAACACGATCCTGAACGGGCTCGTCACCCTCGAACGCCCCGCCAGCCACGAGACCCTACAAGTTCGCCTTTTCGACAAGGCCGGGAAGCCGGACCCGAAGGCCCGTGCGCGCCTGGCACGCTTCCTTCGGGATCGCGACACTGAGGAAGTGAAGCGTCCGCACGCTCGACTCTTGCGAGTGCTCGCGTACCTCGCGGACCATTTCAATGGCCGGACGATTGTCGTCGTCAGCGCCTACCGCTCGCAAAACGGGGACAACAACGGGTCGAGCCGTCACGCCACCGGGGAAGCCATCGACATCCGTGTCGAAGGCGTGCCGAACGAGGTGCTGCGCGACTATTGTCTCATGCTGACCAAAATCGGCGTCGGCTACTACCCTCGCAGTAGCTTCGTCCACGTGGATGTCCGCTCGAAGGCCGTCTACTGGGTGGACTGGTCGCGACCGGGCGAGCCGCCTCTCTACCTGCCGCCGGGGGAGACGCCGGACAAATACGACGCCGGGGTATCAACTGCGGTATCGCCGGATGGCCTCTAGCTCTTCGCGCCGGACGCACCCTTGCCCCGCGGAAGCTCGATGGCGTGCTCCTTGAGGCGGCGATAGAATGTCCTGCGCGCCATCCCGAGCGCGCGTGCCGCCTTCGCTCGGTTCCAGCCATGTGCGTTGAGGGTCTGTACGATGCGATCGCGCTCGGCGTCTTTGAAGTCGCGGAAGTTGTCGGCGCCGGAGCTGGTGGGCCGTAGGCTGTGACCTGTCTCGATTGCTAGCTCTTCGGCCTCGATGGTATCTCCGGCACAAAAGACCGCCGCGTTGACGAGGAGGTGCTCTAGCTCGCGGACATTGCCCGGAAAGTCGTGGGCGCTCAGTCGCTGGATCGCGCTCGGACTCAGACGCTTCTTGGGTTCGCTGTGCTCGTCCGCGATGCGACGCAGAAAATGACCGCAAAGCAGCGCAATGTCTGAACGCCGTGCCCGGAGCGGCGGCAACTCGAGCTCCACCACGGCGAGTCGGTAATACAGATCCTCCCGCAGCGTTCCTTCTTCGATGAGGTCGCGGAGCGGCCGTTTGCTTGCGGTGACGAGGCGAACGTCGATCGAGTGCTCGTCCTCGCTGCCCACGGGTCGGACGCGTCGCTCCTGCAACACACGGAGCAAATCTAGCTGCATCCGCGGCGGCATGTCCGCGATTTCATCCAAAAACAGTGTGCCTCCGTCGGCCTGGCGGAAGAGACCCTCCCGGGCGCGCGTGGCCCCTGTAAACGCGCCCGCGACATGACCGAACAGCTCACTCTCGAGGAGGCCGTCGGGAATCGCGCCGCAGTTGAGAGACACATACGGCCCCTCGGCGCGATGGCTGCCTCGATGGACTGCGCGCGCGACGAGCTCCTTGCCGGTGCCGCTCTCGCCAATGATCACGACCGGTACATCATTGACCGCCACGCGGTCGAGCACCTCGTACACTCTGCGCATCCCGTCGCTTGCTCCGATGAGGCCCCATCGGTCCCCCCGTGCGCTCGACGCCTGAATGCGTGCGATCTGACGCTGGGTTCGCTGCAGCGCCTCGGTCTTCCCTTGAAGTCGCTGCTCGAGGTGCTCGTTGGCCTCACGCAAGGCCCCGTTGGCGCGCTCGAGGTCGTGGTTTTGCGCTTCGATGCGTTCGAAAAGACGAGATGTTTCAATCGCTATCGCAGCTTGATCCGCGTAGGCTCGAAGCAACGACAGGTCGGTGCCCGAGAAGCGTCCGCGCGCGCTTCGATGCTCGAGATAGAGAACTCCCCAGGTTCGGCCGCGCGACTCGATCGGCAGGCACGCCACGGACTTCAGCATCAGCTGATGGACGGACATGTAGTCCTGGACCCGCGAGTCGTGTGCCGCATCAACCGTCACGACAGGAACCCGGTCGATGAGCACGGTCTCGGCGATCGAGCGACTGAAGGCCGCCGTTTGCTCACCCAGCTCGGTCTGGGCGCCGCGAATCGTTCTCGCTTCGAGGGCTCCGTTGTCGTCCACGAGCAACACGAATCCGCGCTCTGCTCCGCTCAAGGTCAGCGCACCGTCCGTGATCGCGCTCAGAAGCTTGTCGAGATCCCGTTCGCTCGCCAGTCGTCGCAGACTGAGCAGCAAAGGAGCGAGGCCGCTCGTCGCGGCCGCTCGAGGCGCGGCCTGTTGCCTTTTCGAGGTCTTTCGAACCGCGTGCCGCGTGGCGTCACACCAGAACCCGGCCCGCAGAGGGGGCGGCAAGGAGGTAGCCATATCGTCCCAGAGCTCGACGGCGCGCACGGCCGCCTTGCGCATCCCCTCGGTGTCGTCGCAAGAGCGGCACAGCGCGCTCACATCGGCCCAAGCGTCCGCGCATATGCGCTCCGCGCCCTGCTTTCGCGCGCGCTCCGCAGTCGAGATCAGCGCTTGCATCGAGTCGTCCGTAGAGACGCGCGCACGCAAGGCCGCAACGCTCAGAGCGTCGAGTGCCGTCTCTTGCGCGACCTGGTCGAGAAGCTGTACCGCCTCTTCCCGACGTCCGAGCTCGGCGCTCGCCCGGGCCGCGAGCAGCCGCGCTCGGCCGGCCCCGCCCGGCGCGTTCACAGCCGCCACGGCATGGCGGGATGTCAATTCCCAGTCCCCACGTGACCGTGCGACGCGCGCACGGACCATCGACACGGCGGGCCCTGCATCCTCGAAGTCGGCGATCAACGCGAGCGCCGCGTCTTCGTTGCCGCAGTAGGCTTGAAGCTCCGCACGTGTGAGTTGGCGTGCCGCAGCCAGCTCCGGCTCATTGCCGGCTTCCCACATCAGCCGAAAAGCCTCCCCGAGCTGCCCGCGCTCCACCTGACACCAGACCAAGTCAGCCTCGATGGTCTGGCGATCGCCCTGACTCGATCGCTCTGCTTCGGGACCCAGCAGAGCAGCGGACAGGGAGCTAGCCAGCTCAGCCAGGCTCAGTACGGCACGATCTGACACACCTCCAGTGTAGCCGATCTAGCGGCCCTCGCGGCCCCGGCAGGCGATCAGCAGACGATCAGCAGACGATCACTTGCCGAGCAGATCGATGATCACGATGCCCCTGTCGGACTCCTCGTCGCGCTCCGGCGCCTTCGAGCCTTCCGGAATCGGGAGGTGAAGCTCAATCTGAGGATTCGGGCGCTCAGCCTGCTCTTCTTCCTCACGTTGACGGATTTGGTCGATGATGAAGCCTGGAAGCATTGGTTCCTCTGTCTTTAACGTAGGTCAATCTATGGGCCGCACCAATATAATAACGCCTTCCCGCCTGACAATGGGTGTGACAAAAGAAGATCTTCCATGCCTCCTGAGTACCGAAAACTCCATGATCTTGAATGGTTGACCCAATGACGGGCGATCGAGGCGCTCCCCCCGATGCACGGGATCTCCTTAGGAAATACGACCTGCTTCCGAAGCGATCGTTCTCTCAGAATTTCTTGATACAACCGGGCGCCATAACCCAGATCGCGGACGCCACGGCGGCGCTGGGCCATCAGGTCGTCGAGCTCGGACCGGGTCTCGGGGCACTGACGTACGCCCTGCTCGAGCGGGGCTGCCACGTCCTCGGTGTCGAGCTGGACCGGGACATGGTTCGGGTGCTGCGGGCGGAGTTCTCGGATCAGGAACGCTTGGAGCTGCGCCATTCCGATGCTGCGAAAGTCGATCTCGCGGAATATTCGAGCGCCTGTGGGTCGAAGCTCGTCGTGACTGGCAATCTTCCGTATCAGGCGACCGGCGCCATCCTGCGGAGGGTGATCGCGCATCGCGGCGTTCTACACGGCGCTGTCATGATGGTGCAGCGCGAGGTGAAGGACCGACTCGTCGCAGAGCCGGGGACCAAGCAGTATGGAGCGTTGACCGTGTTCACGCGGGCAGCCTTCGAGATCGAGACGGTATGCCGATTGCGGCCGGGGTCGTTTTATCCTGCACCCAAGGTGGACAGCGCGGTGGTCCGCCTCCTTCCGCGTAAGATACCCCTGGCCGAGGAGACGGAGACCTTCCAATCCGTCGTTCGCGCGGCGTTTCAGATGCGCCGAAAGACGCTTCGCAATGCGTTGCGCGCCTTGGGCAACGCGGACCGGGCCGACCACGCCCTGAGCGGAGCGGGCATCGACCCCGGAAGACGCGGCGAAACGCTTTCGATCGAGGAGTTCGCGAGCCTGGCGCAGTGCTGGGACGCCGCGGGCTAGCGCGTGGATGGCGGGGCGGCGGTTCGGCATGTATCGTGCGCCCGGATGTTGAGAATCGCGTTGTTGTGTGCCGCGTTGACCCTGCTCGCCAGCTGCGCGCCGAAAAAAGTCGAAAGCCCGCTCGAGACGGCGCCCCCTGCGCAAATCGCGCGAGCGCGGGCCCTCGCATCGAGTGGCGACATCCGGGGCGCGCAGAATGCGTACGAGACATTCATCATCGGCCACCCGGGGACCGCGGAGGCGGACCTGGCCCGTCTCGAGCTCGGCGTCCTGGGGTCCGACATCGGCCGGTGCCAGAGCGCGATGGCGCACTTTCAACAAGCCCAAGACAGCGCCGACCAGGCCATCGCGCTCCGTGCATCCCTTTACTTGGGCTCCTGTCAGCTGCAGTTAGGGGACCCGGAGCGGGCGCTTCAGACCATCGAACCGCTCGCCGCAGAGCGCTTCTCGAGCGAAGAGCAGGCACTGTTGTGGGACACGGCGGTGGTTGCCGCGGAGCAGACGACCAGCGCGACCTTAGCCCTCCAGGTGTTGGACGCGCTCATCGAGCAGGGCGGCGACCCGCCGGACCCCCAGCGCGTGGACGCTGCGCTCGCTCTGTTGGTTCAGAAGCTCACGATCGAAGAGACGGCGTTGCTGTTCGACGAGCTGCGGGCCGGCGCCCTGCCCCACGTCGCTGTGTCGATGCGACTGCTCCTCCACGCCCTCGACACGCAGGACGCAGAGTCGGTGGTACGGGCTTCCGACGCGTTGCGCGTGAGCGATTCCATCGAGAACCCCGAAGTCACCATGCTGGTCGCGCGGGCCGATGAGTTCCTTCACGGCAATCCGTATGTCGTCGGCGCGCTGCTCCCGTTGAGCGGACGCGGGCGTGAGGTGGGCCGTCAGCTCTTGCAGGGCATGCAGCTCGCCGCGCTCGACGAGGGCGGTCCGGAGCTCGTGGTCGAGGACACCGCCGGCGACCCCTCGAGAACGACCGCAGCGGTGGAGTCCCTCATAGGGAACCAACGAGTCGTGGCGGTACTCGGGCCGGTCGGCAGTCGGACCACGGAGGCAGCGGCCGCCTCGACGCGGCGTGCGGGGGTCCCGCTCCTGAGCTTTTCGGCTTCCGAGGAGACGACGAGCGCCGGCGAGCAAGTGTTTCGATTTCTTTATAGTCCCCGTGACGAGCTCACAGCACTGGTGGGCAAGGCGCGCGCGCGCGGGCTGTCGAGGTTCGTGGTTCTCTATCCGGACCACGGCTACGGGCGCACGATGGAGCGCCTGTTCGACCAAGAGGTCGCGGCGGCCGGCGGAATCTATTGCGACGGTGTCGCGTATCCGCCGGGCACCAAATCGTTCGTCGACTACGTGCGAACCGTTCTCGAAACGACATGCGACGTCGTGCTCTTCGCCGATGTGGCGGATCAGGTCGCGCTCATTGCCCCCACCTTCGCCGCCGAGGGGGCGTGGAGCATCGCTGGCGGCACGCTTCCGGAACACGCGGAGCGCGAGGTTCACTTCCTGCTTCCGAGTCTGAGCTGGTCACCCAAGCTCGTCGGCCGGGCGCAGCGCTACCTTCAGGGCGCGTTCATCGCGCTGCCGTTCTACGCAGCCTCTGAAGCGGCTCTCAATCAGCACTTCCGAACGGCGTATGAGACCCGGTACGGAAGAGCCCCTCAGATGTTCGCTGCGTACGGCTACGACGCCTATCGCATGATCTCCGCGACCCTGCGGCAGGGCAACCAGACCCGGCAAGCGCTCACCGATGCGCTGAAGAACGGTTCGGGCGTGACGCCAGTTACCTCGGTGGATTCGTTTTCACCCGAGCGCGCGCCGGCACGCCCGCCGCGGGTCTACGAAGTCCGGGGCGCGCTGCTGCAGTCCGTGGAGTGACACCAACCAGGCTCGGCGCACCCCGATAAGCGCCCGGCTCCATCGCCCCTGGGGAAAGGGGGGTTACTCCGCCCTTTTGGGCAGGCCGGGCATGGACAGTAGCCGTTGGACGCCCTGTTCGTCGTAGCGGACCAAGCCCTCCGCTTCGAGGCCTTGTACGATGGCGACGATAGCGCCGAGCCGTCTCTGCTGGCTCAGGCGTTCGCGGAGCTCTGTTTCGACCTCCTCGAATGTGCGCATGTCCCCGGGCAGGATCTCGCTCACTACGATGGCGTGCCACCCGTACGAAGTCTGGATTACATTCTTGACTGGCCCTTCGGATTTGGCTCCAAACACCGCGTTTTTATAAGCCTTCTTTAGACTGGCCTTTTCGGTGATCGCGGGAAGCTCCTCGGCTTTGACTTGGAGGCTCCCGTCCCCGGGCGCCCCGTCCGCGTAGCGATCGTAGACGGTTCGGGGGTCCTCGGCTCGTTGCAACTCCCGTAAGATC
>QMMB01000119.1 GCA_003647035.1 Deltaproteobacteria bacterium
CGGGCTGGATCCAGCCCTCCTCGAAGCCTTTGTCGACGATCGCGCACTCGATGTTCTTGATGGTCACCGCGGGGTCGCTGATCCCTAGAACGCAAGCGCCCTCGCAAGGAGCCGGGCAGACGCGCCCGGTGAATTCGGGGAAGTTGTTCGTCTTGTGCAGGCGATCCAACGCCTCACGCCAGCGCCCGCGGTAGACGAGGTCGTTCCACTCGGGGATCAGGTTGTCGATGGGACAGCCAGTGGCCGACAGGCAAAACGGAACGCCGCAATCCATGCAGCGCGCACCCTGCGTCCGAAGTTGTTTCTCCGGCACGTCCACCGTGAACTCGTCCCAGCCGGAGATTCGCTCCAGAGGGTCGCTGTACGGAATCGTTTCTCGTGGAAACTCTTTGAAACCAGTCGGCTTGCCCATTGTCTTACTCCGCCGCCGGACGGTCCTGGGGTTGAGCAAGATCGGGCCCGGGGACACCGACCGAAAGGTCGCCTGTCTGACGAAGCACGCGCTCGTAGTCGATCGGCATGACCTTCACCAACGTCCGAAGGGCGTTGTCCCAGTCCTGCAGTAAACGCTCGGCCACGGCCGAGTCGGTGTACTCGAAGTGCTCTTCGATGAGCCCCTTCACAATCGCGATCTCTTCTTGGTATTCGAGCCGCCCGAGCTCGACCATTTCTTGGTTGCACTTCGAGGCGAAGTCGTTGTTCGTGTCGAGCACGTACGCGACGCCACCGCTCATCCCTGCGCCGAAGTTGCGACCGGTGTCTCCTAAGATCACCGCGCGGCCGCCCGTCATATACTCACACGCGTGGTCGCCGACGCCTTCGATGACGGCCCACGCCCCCGAGTTACGAACGCAGAAGCGCTCGGCTGCACGGCCCCGGAAGAATGCCTTCCCGCTGACCGCGCCGTACAGGACGACGTTGCCGACGATCATGTTCTCGGCGGGCACGAAGGTGGCCTTCTTCGACGGATAGACGATGATCTTGCCGCCGGACAGGCCCTTGCCCACGTAGTCGTTCGCGTCACCCTCGATCTCGAGGGTCACACCCTTGGCAAGCCAGGCGCCAAAGCTCTGCCCCGCGGAGCCTTCGAACTTGAAGCGCACGGTTTCATCGGGGAGGAGCTCTTCGCCCCACACCTTGGCGATCTCGTGACTGAGCATGGTTCCAACCGTGCGGTTGGTGTTCTTGATCTTGAGTTCGGCGCGAACCGGCTTGCCCTCGGTGATGGCCGGTTGGGCCAGCTCGATCAGGCGGTTGTCGAGCGCCTTGTCGAGGCCGTGGTCTTGGGGCTTGGTGTAGTAGACCACGGTGACCGCGTTCTTCTTCCTGGCGGGCGTGAGAATGGGAGTGAGGTCGATTCCCTGCGCCTTCCAGTGCACGATGGCGTCCACGGTGTCGAGCATGTCGACGCGGCCGACCATCTCGTTGAAGGTGCGGAACCCGAGCGAAGCCATGATTTCCCGCGCCTCCTCCGCGACCATGAAGAGGTAGTTGATCACGTGCTCCGGCTTACCCTTGAACTTCTTGCGAAGCTCCGGATCTTGGGTGGCGACGCCGACAGGGCAGGTGTTGAGGTGACACTTGCGCATCATGATGCAGCCCATCGCGACGAGCGGCGCGGTGCTGAGACCAATCTCTTCGGCGCCGAGCAGGCCGGCGATGACCACGTCACGGCCGGTCTTCATCTGGCCGTCCGTCTGCAGGACGACGCGGCTTCGAAGGTCGTTCATGACGAGTGTCTGGTGTGTCTCGGAGATGCCGAGCTCCCACGGAAGGCCGGCATGCTTGATCGAGGTCAGCGGCGAAGCGCCGGTGCCGCCGTCGTGACCACTGATGAGGATATGATCGGCGTGCGCCTTCGAGACGCCAGCGGCGATAGTGCCGACGCCCACCTCGCTGACCAGCTTGACGCTGATACGCGCCGAGGGGTTGCTGTTCTTGAGGTCGTGGATCAGCTGCGACAAGTCCTCGATCGAGTAGATGTCGTGGTGCGGCGGCGGACTGATCAGGCCGACGCCTGGGGTCGAATGACGCACGGACGCGATCTTCTCGTCGACCTTGCGGCCGGGAAGCTCGCCACCCTCACCGGGCTTGGCGCCCTGCGCCATCTTGATCTGGAGCTCGTCGGCGTTGGTGAGATAGTTGATGGTTACACCGAAGCGCCCCGACGCGACCTGCTTGATCGCCGAACGCATCGGGTTCATCGAGCCATCCGGAAGGGGCAGATAGCGCTCCGGGTCCTCACCGCCCTCGCCCGTGTTGGACTTGCCCCCGAGCTCGTTCATCGCGATGGCAAGCGTCGAATGCGCCTCGACTGAGATCGAGCCGAAGCTCATCGCGCCGGTCGCAAACCGCTTCACGATCTCGCTCGCGGGCTCGACCTCGCTCAGGGGGACGCCCTGACCCTTCTTGAAGCGCATCAAGCCGCGGAGCGTGGCCCGGTCCCGGGCGTTGTCGTTCACTTGCTCAGCGAATCGCTTGTACGCATCGCTGCTGTTCGAGCGCGCCGCCACCTGGAGGTTGGCGATCGTCTCCGGGTTCCACATGTGCCGCTCGCCCTTGGCGCGCCAATGGAACTGCCCGTCGTTTGGAAGGATGGGAAGCCGGGGCTCATCTTCGCCCGGGTAACCGAGCTCGTGGCGATCGACCAGCTCCTGCGCGATGACGTTGAACCCGATGCCCTGAATGCGGCTCGCCGTCCCGGCAAAGCAGAGGTCGACAACGGAACTGTTGAGGCCCACCGCCTCGAAGATCTGTGCGCCCTTGTACGACTGGAGCGTCGAAATCCCCATCTTCGCGAACACCTTGAGCATGCCCTTGGCGACCGCCTTGCGATAACCGGTGACGATGCTGTCGTCGTCCGCGAACGTCTCGGCATCGAGCGTGCCGAGGCGGCGCTCCTGCCACAGCGCCTCGAACGCCAGGTAGGGATTGATCGCGTCCGCACCGGAGCCGACGAGGCAACAATGATGGTGCACCTCGCGCGCCTCACCGGTTTCGACGACGATCCCAACTCGGGTGCGCTTTTCGGTGGCAACCAGGTGGTGGTGCGCGGCTCCGGTCGCGAGGAGCGCGCTAACCGGGATACGGTCTTTGCCCGTGGCACGGTCTGTCAGGACGATGAGGCTGTACCCCTCGTCCACAGCCTGCTCGGCTTCCTGCCGAATGCGCTGGATTGCGGGCTCGAGGCCTTCGGCGCCTTCGCTTCGCGGCCAGGTGACGTCGATGATCTTGCTCCGCCACCCGCGCTCGTCGATCGTCTTGACCGCGTTGACCTCTTCATTGGTGAGGATCGGGTGCGGAATGCGAAGCCGATGGGCGTGCTCTGGCGTCGTCGTGAGCAGGTTTTTCTCCGGCCCGATGTAGCACTCGACCGCCATGATCACTTCCTCACGGATCGAGTCGATCGGTGGGTTGGTGACCTGTGCAAAGAGCTGCTTGAAGTAGTCGTATGCGAGCCGCGGCTGGTCGCTCAGGACCGCGAGGGCCGAGTCGTTGCCCATGGACCCGACCGGATCGCGCTGCTGCTCGATCATCGGCCGCAACATGAACTGCATCGTCTCGGTGGTGTAACCAAATGATTGCATGCGCGACAGGAGCGTCTCGGGGTCGAACCCGTGCGCATCGTCGTTTACGGGAAGCTCGGTGAGCTTGAGTCGCTGTTCGTTGAGCCACTCGCCGTAGGGACGTTGCGACGCGATGTCGTTCTTGAGCTCGACGTCGGGAATCATGCGTCCCTGCTCGAAGTCGATCAGGAACATTCGTCCGGGCTTGAGCCGTCCCTTGTGCTTCACCATCTCTGGCGGGACCGGAAGCACGCCGACCTCCGACGCCATGATCACACGGTCGTCGTGGGTGAGGTAGTAGCGGCTCGGACGAAGCCCGTTTCGGTCGAGAAGGGCCCCGATCACCGTACCGTCGGTGAAGGCAATCGAAGCAGGACCATCCCACGGCTCCATGAGACACGAGTGGTACTCATAGAAGTCGCGCTTGACCTGCGGCATGTCCTCGTGCCGCTGCCAGGCCTCGGGAATCATCAGCATTGCGGCCTCGGCCATCGTGCGGCCGTTCATGTACAGAAACTCGAGGACATTATCGAGAGTGCCCGAGTCCGAGAGCCCTGGCTCTGCGACAGGGAAAAGCTTGCGCAAATCATCGCCGAAGAGCTCGCCTTCGACGACGCCCTGGCGCGAGTGCATCGCGTTCTTGTTGCCGCGAAGGGTGTTGATCTCGCCGTTGTGGCTGAGGCACCGGAGCGGCTGCGAGCGCTCCCAGGTCGGGAACGTGTTGGTCGCAAACCGCGAGTGCACCATCGCGAGATGCGTCTCGTAGTCCGGATCGGTGAGGTCTCCATAGAAGGGAAGCACCTGCTCGCAGGCCAGCATGCCCTTGTAGATGATCGTCCTGCTCGACAACGAACACGCATAGAGCATCGTCCGCTGCTTCAGGCTTTCGTCCACGCGAAGCGGGCTCGCGGCGCTCTTGCGGACGGCGTAGAGCTGTCGCTCAAAGGCGTCTTGGTCGAGCCCATCCGCCGCGCCGATGAAGAGCTGCTCGATGTGCGGCATGCTCTCGGCCGCGGTGGGTCCGAGATTGGCCCCGTCCGGATCGGTGGGCACGGAGCGCCAGCCGAGGAAGCGCTGCCCCTGTGTTTCGATCGACCTCAGGAACGCGGCCTTGCAGTACGCGCGCTCCGCGTCGTCGGTCGGTAGGAAGATGTTGCCCACACCGTACTTGCCCGGCTCGGGAAGGTCGATACCGAGCTCCTCCTTGGCCACACGCCGCAAAAGCTTGTCTGGGACGGCGGTCAGTATCCCCGCACCGTCGCCGGTGTTCGTCTCCGAGCCACGGGCCCCACGGTGGTCCATGTTGCAGAGAATGCGATTGGCGTCCTTGATGATCTGATGAGATGCCACGCCCTTGATCTGAGCAACGAAGCCGACACCGCAGGCGTCCTTCTCGTTCGCGGGGTCGTAGAGACCGTGTTTTTCAGGGAGTCCGTACTTCATGTTGGCGTGGTTCGGGGGGTTTCGGGGGTGCCCGCTCGGCGGCGGGAGCGTTTGCGGCGCCGCGTATCGGACGCGGGCTCGGCCGCGGGCAGGGCGACTTCTACCCTCTCGGTGTGGGTCGACAGCACCACCATGGTCTCGGTGCTGGCGACCCCCTCCATGGACCGGACGCGACTGATGAGTTGCTCCAGGTCCTCGGTGTTCTGCGTTTTTACCTTGAGAAGGAGGGTGTGGCTACCGGTCACGTGGTGGCACTCGAGAACCTGCGGCATCGAGTCGACCCACTCTTCGAACGCGGCGAGCAGGTTGGGATTACTGATCGACACCCCAATGAAGGCCGAAATGTCGAGACCCACTTTGCGAGCGTCGAGCAGCGCATGGTAACCAAGGACAATTCCAGCGTTTTCAAGCTTGCGGACACGTTCCATGACCGAGGGGGCGCTCAGCCCCACGGAGGCCCCGATCTCCTTGAGAGATCGCTTGCAATCGCTCTGCAGCTCGTTGAGGAGCTGCCGATCGATTCCATCTAGAACGTACGTTTCTCCTAAAGTCATTAGGTCAGGAGCCTCCGAAGCCTAATAGATATGGTTCTGAGGTGCCGGAGTCAACCGGATGCCTCCCACGAAAGGCAAATAACCTCTGGAATACGCACCTGTAGTGTAATACTTTGATGTAGACGGTATTTGGAGACTTGTTCCGTCCCTATTTGGAAGCCCTGATGGAGGATTCGAGCGCAAAAGACATGGAATCCGTACGCCCTAGCCGCGGCCAGAGGCCGCCGCCTGATTCTGAGGCGCCTGCGCGCGCAGTCCCCGAGAAGATCGGCCGCTATCAGTTGTGCTTCGAGCTCGCGTCAGGAGGTATGGCGAGCGTGTATCTAGCGCGGGCCGGCGGGGTCCCGGGTTTCGAGAAGCTCGTGGCGCTCAAGCGCATCCATCCTCATCTCGCGGACGAAAAAGATTACATCGAGATGTTTCTCGACGAGGCGCGCATCGCCTCACGGATCACGCACCCGAACGTCTGCAGCGTCTTCGACTTCGGCGAAGCCGACGGCGAATACTTCATCGCGATGGAATACCTGGTCGGAGAGCCACTGTCGCGCGTTCACCGGCGAGTGGTGGCCAACGCAGACCAGCGAAGCTCGGCCCTGCTGCCGGCGCGCATGGCGGCTGTCATCGCTCAGGCCTGCGAAGGCCTCCACGCAGCACACGAGCTCCAGGACGCGGAGGGCGAGTCGCTGCACGTCGTACACCGCGACGTCTCCACAGAGAATCTCTTCGTGACGTACAGCGGCGCCACGCAGGTGGTCGACTTTGGCATCGCGCATGCGCGACAACGCGTTCACCACACCGAGGCAGGCCAAGTCAAAGGCACCTTCCCGTACATGGCGCCCGAGCAGATGACGGCGGCAGTCGTCGACCGACGGGTCGATGTGTGGGCGTTGGGGGCCGTGCTGTGGGAGCTACTGACGCTGCAACGGCTTTTCCTTCGCGACACCGACGTGAACACGATGTACGCGGTCCTGTCGGGCGAGATTCGTCCGCCGTCAGACCACCGAAGTGATGTACCGGCGGAGCTGGACGAGATCGTATTGAAGGCCCTGCAGCGCAGCCCGGACGAGCGGTGGCAAAGCGCCCGCCAAATGGGCAAGGCGCTGCGTCGCTTCCTCGCCAATCAAGAGGAGCTCGTGGGCCCAGCGGAGATCGCGGACTGGATGGCAGAGCTCTTTCCGAACGGGGAGTCGCGAAAGCGGCAGCTCATGGAGATCGCGCGAACGACGAACGCATCGGTCGAGTCTGACCCTCCGCGTCGCGCTCAGGACAAGAGCGGCCGCAGAGGAGTGCAGATCCCGCCGACATCGGGGAGGCGAATGCCAGCAGCGCCGCCGTTGCCAGCCAGCTTACTCGTGATGGTGATCGGCGTAGCGACGGTACTAACCGTCGTCGCGCTCGACTGGTTGCGGCAGTAGCGTCATCAGGCCGAAGGCGAAGAACGGTGGTCCGCCCGCATGGACGAGTCCGCGAAGTCGGCCATCGCCATCGATCACCGGCGCGCCGGAGCTGCCTTCGCGAATCGGGCACGAGGACAGAACACGAATCGAGCGGGACGGAGCCGAGGTCCAGAGGGACAGCTTGCGGTTGTCGTCGACCACGCAGCGACGACTCCGCACCTGGTGGACGTCGTCATAGAAACGGTCTGCCGTCACCGAGACCATCTGAACGACTTCTCCGAATACCATCTCTCCTTCGCCTAGGGGAATCGACGGGCGCGTCGTCTCCTCGGCAAGCTGCAGAATCGCGTAGTCGGGTAGCAGCAACGTAGCGCCGGGCGTCGACACCGACAGGATGCGTTCGCAGCCGATCCACTCAGGTGAACCACCCTCGGTCCCGGCGAAGCCGAGCCACACTCCATCACACCCGCCTCCGCCGGTGAGCTCTCGGGCCACGCAGTGTCCAGCCGTGACGGCGATGCGCGACCCGATTAGTGCAGCGGTACAACGGGTCGGCTCCCTCGGCGCTGATAGTCCGACCAGTAGTGCAACGGATGGATTGCAATCGCCTTCGGCTGGGCACGACACATCGTAGCGTGGCGGTCCAACATCGACCGGGCGGGCAGTGCGTGAAGAGCTGGTTTGGCACGCCGTCAACACCACGAGTGTTGCTATCCCAACCCAAGTCGCCCGTTGCGAACCCCAACCCATCTGAGCAAAATATCAAGTCTGCGCCCCGGCGTCACATCCCGCGGTTTTCGCCTGTTTGTTGGCCAAAAGCGCCATTCTCTGTACACCGGATCGGGATGCTCCGCGCGATCGGGATCGCACTGCTGTGCCTCACTGCGTTGGCCCCGTCCCGGGTGGAGGCCGATGCGCCCACTGTGATCGTGTCGCAGGGCGACGCGCTCGGTCTGATCGCCAAGCGCGTCGGGGTCTCCGTCGAGCAGATCAAAGAGTGGAACGACCTGAACGATGACCTGATTCGCGTCGGTCAGAGGCTCGTCGTCGGTCCGACCGAAGAAGGCGAAGAGACCGATTGGACGCCACCGTTCGACTATGGAGCGGCCGAGCCGCGATCGAAGGCAGGGGCGCACCAGGCTCCGCGCGTCGCAGCACGTGACCCCTCGACCGCGGTCGCCGTGCGCGCGTACGACAAGCCCGTCGAGAAGAAGAAGCCGGGAAGAACGTACCGTGTCCAGAGCGGTGACACACTGAGTGGCATCGCGCTCGAGCACGACACCAGCATCAGCGAGTTGCTCGCCTCCAATCCCCGGCTCGAGGCGGACCGGATCTACCCTGGGCAAACCATCGATGTCGGGACACCCAGGCCGGAGGTCGTGTTCCGGCTCGAGCGAGGTGACACGCTGCTAGCCGTCGCGGACCGCTACGAGGTGAGTCCACGTGACCTTGCCCGTTGGAATACGAGTCTCAACCAACGAAACACGCGGGCCGGCGCCAAGGTTCGAATCTACACGCGAGCGCCGGTGAGCCCCTCCGAGGCGGTTGGGCCCACCAACCGAGGACGACTCGAAAATGGTGTTCAGTTGCCTCGGCACCACGGCTACGTGATTCGAACGCCAGCTCGCACATACGGCACCGAG
>QMMB01000120.1 GCA_003647035.1 Deltaproteobacteria bacterium
CCCACCGCGGCAACGCCGACGAGGCTCAAGAGGACGAACGAACTCTTTCGCAGGCGGAGCCCGCTGAGGTCGGCCAGTGCTTGGATGAACCGAGGATAGATTCCGGCTGCGAGAAGCATGGTTCCGCCGCTGATACCCGGGACGAGGTTCGCGAGTCCCATCAGCGCACCGCCCAACAAGCACCGCAGTCCCCATTTCGGGCTCATCGACTCGTCTGCCGGCGTCTTCATGCGGCCGGGTGTACGGCAGATGCAGCGCGACGCCAAGCAAACACGCGGGCCACCGAAGGGTCGTGTGCGCGGTCGCCTGGGTAGCGCGGGCCTCGGATCGGTCTTAGATTCGGCCTGTGGGTCGCCTTTTTCTGTTATTCACGGTCGTTCCGCTCGTCGAGCTGTATCTCCTGATCGCGATCGGACGGATGCTCGGACCGGTACCGACCATAGGCTTGGTGCTTTTGACAGGAGCGCTCGGCGCGTGGTTCGCCCGCCTCGAGGGCGCCAAGGTGCTTCGCCGTTGGCAGGAGGCGATGGCGCGTCAGCAGCTGCCGAAGGACGGTGTCATCGACGGGCTCCTGATCTTCATCGGCGGACTGATGCTGATCACACCTGGAATCCTGACCGACGTCGCCGGCCTTTCGATGGTCATGCCGCTCACGCGTCGCGTCATTGCGGGGTTCGTCCGGGTTTGGTTCGAGCGGCAAATCGCGGCGGGGCGAGTACAAGTGTATGCACCTGGATACACCGGGCCTCCCCGTGGTCCCGAGGACGTGATCGAGGTCGAAGGCGAGGTCGTCGAAGTCGTCGTAACATCGGACATCCCGCCACAGCTTGAGAAGTAGACAGCCCGCGTGCAGTCGGCTACGACGCCCCCATGAAAAACGCCTGGACCCTTCTTTGCTGCGTGGTGCTCGCCGCCGCGCTGACCGCCTGCAAGAGCAGCGATGCCGTGCCCGCCGAGGGTGAGCCCACCGCCGATGAAGCCTCGGCTGAAGCGCCCGAAGCCACTGCCGACGAAGGCGCAACGGCCAAGGTCGTCGCCAAGGGCGCTGCGCCGTCCGGCATTCCAGCTCCGCCAGATGTTGCTGCGCCGCCCGAGGGTGCCAAGAGCAGCGAGTCGGGTCTCGCGTGGACTGTGCTGCAAGAAGGCACCGGGGATAAGCACCCAGCCGAAGCGGACGTCGTCACCGTCAACTACACCGGTTGGACGACGGAGGGCCGCATGTTCGACAGCTCGGTGAAGCGAGGCCGGCCGGCCGAGTTTGCTCTCAATCGTGTCATCAAAGGTTGGACCGAAGGCGTGCAGCTGATGGTCGCGGGCGAGAAACGTCGCTTTTGGATCCCCGGTGATCTTGCCTACGGCGAGGCTGCTCCGAACGATCCGCACGCCGCGATGGGCCCGCCACGAGGCACCCTAGTGTTCGATATCGAGCTCGTCAGCCTCAAGGAAGCCCCGAAGCCGCCGGACACGCCCAAAGACGTCGCCAAGATTCCAAAGAAAGCGAAGAAGACCAAGTCCGGCCTTGCGTCCCGCGTCCTTTCCAAGGGCACCGGCACCGAGCATCCCGTCGCCACCAGCGTCGTGACCGTCCATTACTCGGGATGGACGACTGACGGGAAGATGTTCGATAGCTCCGTCGTGCGCGGAAACCCGGCCACGTTCGGTCTGAATCAAGTCATCCCTGGTTGGACCGAAGGCCTGCAGCTCATGGTCGTTGGCGAGACGCGCAGGATTTGGATTCCGGAGGACCTGGCATACAAGGGCCGCGCCGGGCGTCCTGCCGGGATGCTGGTCTTCGACGTCGAACTGCTCGAGATCAAGAATTAGCCGCACCGTGGTGTTCGACATCGAGCTAGTCGCCATCTCGCCGTAATCGCGCGGTTTTTCCAAACATAGATCCAAACCGTGGCCTCGTGCGTCTACCAGGACACATGAGGAGTAATCAATGAAGCAAGCAATCGCTGTTTTGGGTCTATGCGTGGGTATGGCTTGGCCGACTACGTCGCACGCGTTCTGTGGGTTCTATGTGAGTGGGGCCGACGCGTCTCTCTACAACAACGCGACGATGGTCGTGATGATGCGCGAGGGCACCCGAACGGTGCTGTCGATGCAGAACAATTACCAGGGCCCGCCGGAAGACTTCGCCATGATCGTCCCGGTTCCGGTCGTGCTGCAGGAAGAGAATGTCAAGACGTTGCCGCGGGAGATATTCGCGCGCGTGGACAAGCTCGCGGCGCCACGGCTGGTCGAATACTGGGAGCAAGATCCCTGCCGTCAGCTGGTCGCGTATGAGGCGGTGGCGGGGAACGCACCGATGGCTAGGCGAATGAAAGCGTCTGCGGCGGACAAGTCCGATGCGCGCCTCGGCGTGACGATCGAAGCGGAGTTCACCGTCGCCGAGTACGACATCGTCGTCTTGAGCGCGAACGATTCTGGCGGGCTCGAAAAATGGCTTCGCAAGAACGAGTACAACATTCCGAAAGGGGCCAAGGCCGTGTTGCGGCCCTACGTGGAGCAGAACACGAAATTTTTCGTCGCGAGGGTCGACTCCACCAAGGTGAAATTCCGTGACGGCAAGGCGGTTCTGTCACCGCTTCGGTTCCACTACGATGCCCCGACGTTTACGCTGCCGGTGCGGCTTGGCTTGCTCAATAGCGCAGGGAAGCAGGACCTCATCGTACACATCCTCGGCAAGAGGCAGCGCTACGAGGTCGCGAACTACAAGAACGCCTCCATTCCGACCAACATTCGCGTGCAGGACAGTGTCCGGGAGAGCTTTGGCGCGTTCTATGATGCGTTGTTCGAGCGAACGACCGAGAAGAACCCAGGTGCGGTCGTGACGGAGTACGCGTGGGACGCCACGACTTGTGATCCCTGTCCCGAGCCTCCGTTGAGGCCGGACGAGCTTGCACTCTTGGGTGGCGATGTGATCGTGCCCGCCGAGCAGGATCCGTACTCCGATATTCCAGGCGTCGTGCCCCGTCGTTCACGACGACCGTCGTTTCAACCGTATGGTTTCGTGCTGACACGGTTGCACTACCGCTACGACAAGGACGGCCTCGATGAGGACCTCGTCTTTCGCGCGGCGGGTCCAATCGTGGGCGGACGGGGGATGCCTGATCAGCAGGGGGAGCTCGGGGAGCGGCGTGCGCAGGCATCGAGCGTCAACAATTTCCAGGGACGATACGTGATCCTGCACCGCTGGGAGGACGAGCTCACTTGTGAGAACCCTCAGCGTGGGAGTTGGGGCGGTCCGCCGCGTGGACCGAGCCCTCGGCCCTTTGCAGCGGGCAACACCGCGCTCGAAGGCATCGCGATCAAGACGCTCACCAACCAGCTACCGGGCCTGATCCAAACCGACATTCCCGAGCTCGACCTCGAGGCGGGGACTGTCGACCTCTCGACCAAGAGCGAGCCCGCACCGGGCGATCGGCAGGGCGGCGCCGCCAGTGATGTAGTGACTCCCGATGGTTGCTCCGTCGGCGCTGCGAAGGCCGCATCATTCGGTTGGATTGCGCTGTCCATCGTTGCTATGTGGCTGACGAGGAGACGCACCGCTCAATAGTCTATGGCAGATTTTATCTTCACGATGAAGGGGGTCACGAAAGTTCATCCCCCGGACAAGAAGATCATCGAGGACCTCTACCTTTCGTTCCTTCCGAACGCGAAGATAGGGGTCATTGGTGTCAACGGCACCGGAAAGTCGACGCTGCTTCGGATCATGGCGGGCGTGGACGAGGGCTTCACAGGCGAGGCCTGGCTTCGCCCCGGTGCGAGGGTGGGGTACCTGTCTCAGGAGCCGGACCTCGGCGATGCCACAACGGTCTTGGAGGCCGTGGAGGCAGGTGTAGCTTCGGTGCGAGCCCTCCTCGACGATTTCAATGAGCTCAGCATGAAGCTCGGCGAGCCGATGAGCGACGACGAAATGGCCAAGTTGCTCGACAAGCAGGGAGCGCTTCAGGACAAGATCGACGCCACCGACGGTTGGACCCTCGAGAGCACGCTCGAGATCGCGATGGATGCGCTTCGCCTGCCCCCACCTGACGCCGATCCGAAGTTGCTGTCGGGTGGCGAGAAGCGACGGGTCGCACTGTGCCGTTTGTTGCTCGAGAAACCCGAGCTTTTGCTGCTCGACGAGCCGACCAACCATCTCGACGCTGAATCGGTTGCTTGGTTGCAGGGGTATCTGCAGAAGTACCCGGGTTGCGTGATCCTCGTCACCCACGATCGGTATTTCCTGGACGAGATCGTCGAGTGGATACTCGAGCTCGATCGCGGTGAGGCGCACCCTTTTGAGGGCAACTACTCTCAGTGGCTCGAGGCCAAGGACGCTCGGCTTGCCCAGGAAGGCAAGAAGGACAGCGCTCGCAAGCGCAAAATCGCCCGAGAGCTCGAGTGGGTGCGTTCGTCGCCCAAGGCCAGACAGGCCAAGAGCAAAGCGCGCATCACCGCGTTCGAGAGCCTGGTCGCGGACGCTGCCAAGGCTCGTACCGACGCGAACGAGATTCGCATTCCGCCAGGGCCTCGACTCGGCACGCAGGTGTTCGAAGTCAGCGGGGTGAGCAAAGCCTACGGGGACAAGCTCCTTTTCGAAGACATGAGCTTTCTCGTGCCGCGTGGCGCGATCGTAGGCATCGTCGGTCCCAACGGCGCGGGCAAGACCACGTTGTTCCGAATGTTGGTGGGCGAAGAGACGCCCGACTCGGGGACGATCATCACGGGTGACACGGTGACGCTCTCCTATGTCGATCAGAGTCGCGACGCGCTTGGAGACGGCAACAACGTCTTCGACGAGATCACGGGCGGCGTCGACGAGATCCCAATCGGGGGCGGCACGGTGAAGTCACGCGCCTACGTTGGCTGGTTCAACTTCCGCGGTAGCGACCAACAGAAGCCGGTCAAAAATCTTTCGGGTGGCGAGCGCAACCGAGTCCATTTGGCGAAGTTGCTCAAGAGCGGCGGCAACGTCCTGCTCCTCGACGAGCCCACCAACGACATCGACGTCGAAACGCTCCGCTCCCTGGAGGAGGCGATCCTGAGCTTCCCTGGCTGCGCGCTGATCATCAGCCATGATCGCTGGCACCTAGACCGAATCTGCACCCACATCCTCGCCTTCGAAGGCGACAGCCGAGTCATCTGGCACGAGGGCTCCTACGCCGACTACGCCGCCGACCGCAAAGCCCGCCTAGGCACGGACGCCGACGTCCCCCACCGAATCAAATACCGAAAATTCTCCCGCTAACCGGGGACAGGCTCCTGCTCCCCAAGCAGCCTGATTTCAACTGCTTACGGGCCTGAGTTCTGTCCGCTCGTGGCGGCTACCAGTTGGGTTGTGATTTCTGGCTCTAGGGCGGAGTGACCGGATTTGGGGGCCACTATCAACTTGCTGTTGGGCCAGGCTTGGTGGAGCTCGTATGCGGTTTCGGCGGGGCAGACGACGTCGTAGCGGCCCTGGACGATCACGGCCGGGATGTGCTGGATGCGGTCTATGTTCTGCAGCAGCTGGTTGTCTTCCTGGAAGAAGCCGCCATTGATGAAGTAGTGGCACTCGATGCGTGCGAAAGCCTCGGCGAACGCTTCGTCACCGGTTCGTTCGATGAGCTCCGGGTCGGGGACGAGCCTGCTGGTGCTCCCTTCCCACATGCTCCACGCGCGGGCGGCTCGGATGCGCTCGGGTCGGTCGTTGCTCGTTAGGCGGCGGTAGTAGGCGCCGACCATGTCGTCCCTCTCGTCCGGCGGAATAGGCTGTAGATACTTCTGCCAGGCTTCCGGGAAGATTCGGCTCGCGCCTTCTTGATAGTACCAGTGAATTTCGCGCTCCCGCAGGAGAAAAATGCCACGCAACACCATGTCGGTGACGCGTTCGGGATGCTGCTGGGCATAGGCCAGCGCGAGCGTGCTTCCCCACGACCCCCCGAACAGCTGCCATCGATCGATGCTGAGGTGTTCGCGGATTTGCTCCATGTCGTCGACCAAGTCCCAGGTCGTGTTGTTGCGGAGCTCGGCGTGGGGCGTGCTGCGGCCGCAGCCACGCGGGTCGAAGAGAACGATGCGGTACACGGCCGGGTCCGAGAAGCGCCGATGCACCGAGCTCGACCCGCCGCCCGGCCCCCCGTGTACGAAAATGGCAGGCTTTCCTTCCGGATTGCCGCATTGCTCGTAGTACACGGAATGAACCGAATCGACGCGCAGGTGTCCGGAGTCGTAAGGCTCGAGGTCTGGAAACAGCCCTGCCATCGGCAGCGGCCATCACAGCACGTTCGCAGACTGGCGCAACCGACGACAGTAGCTATCTTGGCGCCCGGGCATGGGCCAGAACCAATTCGAGCGACGGCGTACCTTCGCGATCATCTCGCATCCAGACGCCGGAAAAACCACGTTGACCGAGAAGCTACTGCTTTACGGAGGCGCGATTCATGCGGCCGGCGCCGTGAAGTCGCGCAAGGCGAAGCGGTCGGCGGTCAGCGATTGGATGGCGCTCGAAAAGCAACGTGGCATTTCAGTCACCACATCGGTGCTGCAGTTCGAGTACGACGACGTTCGCTGGAACCTGTTGGATACGCCGGGCCACAACGACTTCAGCGAAGACACCTACAGGACCCTCATGGCGGCCGACTGCGGGATCATGATCCTCGACGCCGCGAGGGGTGTGGAACAGCAGACGCGCAAGCTCTTTCATGTGTGTCGCATGCGAAACACGCCGGTTGTCACGTTCATCAACAAGATGGACCGTCCGGCGCGCGACGCGTTCGCGCTGATGAGCGAGGTGGAAGATGTGCTCGGGGTGAGCACGGTTCCTTTCACGTGGCCGATCGGAAGCGGCGACCTGTTCCAAGGCGTCTACGACCGGATCAACAAGCTCGTCATTCGGTTCGAGCGGTCAGCCGAGGGGCACTCCAAGCGAGCGGAGATGAAGGTTACCGGCCTCGACGACCCGGAGCTCGACGCACTCCTCGGTGAAGAGGCGGCTCAAACCCTTCGCGACGAAGTGGAGCTTCTCGACGGCGCCGGTGAGGAGTGGGACGAAGAACGATTTCTCGCTGGGCAAATCACGCCCGTCTTCTTCGGGAGCGCACTCACGAATTTCGGTGTCGAACCGTTCCTTCACTCGTTCAAGGGCCTGTGTCCTCCCCCGGGCCAACGCGAGGCGACCGGCGGCGTCACTGTCAGCCCCGGCGATGATCGCTTCAGCGCATTCGTCTTCAAAGTGCAGGCGAACATGGACCCGGCGCACCGCGACCGCATCGCTTTTGCGCGTATTTGCTCCGGCAAATTCGAGGGAGGCATGCGTGTGCACCACTTCCGGCTCGGCAAGGCGATTCGGCTCAACCGTGCCGAGCAGTTCTTCGCTCAACAGCGAGAGAGTGTGACAGAAGCGTTCGCGGGCGACATCGTGGGTTTGTACGACCCGGGACTGTTTCGCATCGGTGACACACTGTCGACGAATGGGCCGATGAGCTTCGACGCGGTCCCCCTGTTTTCCCCTGAACACTTCGGGCGTTTACAGCTCCTCGACCCGCTCAAGCGCAAGCAGCTTCAGAAGGGAATCCGGGAGCTTTCCGAGGAAGGCACCGTGCAGCTCTTCATGGAGCCCGGGCGCGAAAAGGATCCGGTTTGCGGGGTGGTCGGTCGCCTGCAGTTCGACGTGCTCATGTTTCGCCTCGAGCACGAGTACGGCGCGAGGGTGACTTTCGATCTGCTTCCGTACCAGCACGCACGCTGGGTCGAAGGCGCGACGGACTGCGCCGAGCTCAGGGCCAAGCGAATCCCGATGGCCGTATTAGACCAAGACAATCGCCCTGTTGCCCTCTTTCGCGACGAATGGGAGCTTGGCCGCGCCGAGCGAGACAACGAGAATTGGACGTTCCACGAGACGGCCCCGATAGTAGCGGTAGCGTGAATACCGGGGTGTTGCTCGCGTCCAAAGCGGCATGCTCGAAGGGAACAGGGAACCAGCGAATGATGAAGAACGCCACCAGAGTCAGCCTGATCTTGGCCATGTGCATGGCGGCTCCGACGATCTCACGCGCCGATAGCACCACCTACCAAGTCCGCGACGACGGCAAGAGCCGCGTGACGTTCGTCTCCGACGCTCCGCTCGAGACGATGACCGGCAAGACCTCCAAAGTGACCGGCAAACTGACGATCGACCCGGCGGACATCACCAAGACCAAGGGCTCCTTCAAATCGCCCGTCGTGTCGCTGCGAACCGACAACGACCTCCGCGACGAGCACCTTCAGGGGGATGGCTGGCTCGATGCGAAGAAGCACCCCAACATTCACTTTCAGATCACCGAAGTGATTCTGGGCAAGAAGGGCTCTGCAGAGCTCAAGAAGAACAAAGAGACCAAGGTTCAGGTCAAGGGCAAGTTCACCGTCCACGGGATCACCAAGCCCGTCATTGCGAACGGAAGCGTGAGGTGGTCCAACGCCGGGATGCACATCAAAGCCCAGTTCACCGTGACGCTCGAAGACCACATGATCTCGGTGCCGTCGATCGTTCGGCTGAAGATTGCCCACGCTATCGCCGTATCGGGCGCACCGACCGCGTTGTC
>QMMB01000121.1 GCA_003647035.1 Deltaproteobacteria bacterium
GGCGCCGTGCAAACCCCGCTGTTGTTTCAGAAGAACAAGATAGGAAACAGCAGCGCCCAGGTCGGGCGCAACTTCGCGTGTCACCCGTCGCTCGCGGTGTTCGGCGAGCACGACGAGGACATCTACGGGTGGATTGGGGCCACGCTGACCGCACAGGCGGGCGACTTCGAGAACCCCCTCAAGGGCGGTTACCTGCTCGAAGCAGGCATCGTCGGCCCCGTCATCACCAGCAGTTGGATCGATGGAGGCATCGGCCGTGATTTCGTCGAATTCATGGAGAACAGCAAGAAGTTCCAGGCCGCGGTCACCCTGATCCACGACCACAACGTCGGCCGCGTTTACCTCGATGGGGGTCGCAAGCGCATCGAGTACGACCTCGACGACCGCGATTTCGAATCCATGCGGGAGGCCCTCCGCGGGACGGCACGAATCTACTTCGGGGCGGGAGCGCGGCGGGTGTTCCTGCCCACAACACGCCGAACCACGATCGAAAGCGCGGACCAAATCGACTCGGTGATCAACAGCCTGACGAACGGCAAGCACCTGTATCGTATGACCTCGTACCATCCGCAGGGCACGATGCGGATGGGCGCAGACCCCTCAAGAAGCGTGGTCGCGCCCGACGGCCGCTGTCACGACCTCGACAACGTGTACGTCCCCGACGCGAGCCTGTTCCCCTCGTCGCTCCTCGTGAACCCGCAGGTCACGGTCTATACGATGGCGAGCTACATTGCGGATCGGATCTCGGCCAGAGGCTAGCCGCTAGTCTGCGCCCCGAGCTCGGCTGAAGCACCAGAAGCCGCTGTCGACATTGGCAAGTCGCCAACCCTCTTCGCCCAGACCACTGAACTGCGCGCTCATAGCCTCCGCCGCTTTCTTGTTCGCGCGTTCGCTCTGGTGGACGCACTTGTACTCGTGCTTGTGTGCGCGGTGATACCCGTGGCCCTTGCAATGCGGGCAACTGCTGGCGCCGGCTTTGCCACAGCTTTGACAGGTGGCGGGCTTCGCGTCGGCCTGTGATTGTGATTGTGCTGGATTGCCGCCCAGGGCGAGCCACATCAAGCCGGCCGTGAGCATGGAACTGAGAGCTGCAAAACGCATGTTTCCTCCTGAAGTTGAGGAGGGCAGGTTAGCACCCGATAGAGGAAACGCTTCGCGTTTCGGGCGGACCTTCGCCGTCGCTGTCGAACCGTCAGGCCGACCGGGCCGCACGAATGAAGCTTCGAACCGACTCCGCGTCCTTCGTGCCCGGCGCCGACTCCACGCCGGACGCCACATCGACTCGAAAGGGTTTCACGGCACGCACTGCTTCAGCAACGTTATCCGGGGTCAACCCTCCGGCCAGAGTCACCTTCCGCTCCTTGGCGACCGCGGCTGCGATGTCCCAGTCGAACGTCCGGCCCGTGCCCCCCGGGGTCCCAGGCACACTTGCGTCGAGAAGCACGTGCTCGCCCGGGTAGCGTCGCGCGAACTCGACGGCCGAGCCGTCCGTCACCCCGACGGCCTTATAGGCGCGGGGAAGAAGCTGTGCGACGAGCTCCGGTGTCTCGTCACCGTGCAACTGCGCCCACTGAACGCCGGTTTCGAGCAGGATCTCACGGATTTGGTCCAGTGTGAAATCGACGAATACCCCGACCATGGTGGCACGGTCTCCGCCGGCCTCGACGATCGCACGGGCCGTGGATACATCGACGTAGCGGGGCGACCCCGGCCAGAAGTTGAGGCCTATTGCTTGGGCGCCCGCTTCGATGCAACGCACTGCGTCGTCAACTGTGGTCAGCCCACAGATTTTGACCTCGACCATGCCCACAGGGTGGGACGACAGTGTCTCGTCGTCCAACCTCCGGATGAGCGCTTGCGAACAGGGGCCCCCCGCCCTAGAAGGCGTTCCAGTTTGGCCCGGAAGGACGGGCGCCATAGCGCCTAGGGGACTAGAATCGATGATCGAGCATGGAAACATCTGCGGCGGCACGCGTTCAGCCCATTGCGCGTGAAACTTTAGACTCCGTTGTCATTCGCTTCGCCGGTGACTCCGGTGACGGGATACAACTCACCGGCAACCAGTTCACGACTGCGACCGCTGATGCGGGAAACGATCTTTCGACGTTCCCGGATTATCCTGCGGAGATCCGCGCACCGGCCGGTACGACCTATGGCGTCTCGGTCTTTCAGATTCACTTTGCCTCGCACGACATCCAAACACCTGGTGACGCGCCCGACGTGTTGGTGGCAATGAACCCCGCCGCGCTCATGGTGAGCACCGACGTCCTCAAACCCGGTGGCTTGGTAGTTGTCAACACCGGCGCCTTCAGCGCGAACAATCTCAAGAAGGCCGGCTACGAGAGCAACCCGCTCGAGGACGGCACCCTGGATCGCTTTCGTGTGCTGGCCATCGACGTCACGCGGCTAACGCTCGAGGCTGTGAAAAGTGTGGGTCTTGGCTCCAAGGACGCGAGCCGCTGCAAGAACATGTGGACATTGGGCCTCATGTACTGGCTCTTCGGACGCGAACGCGAACAGACCGTCAAGTGGCTCAAGGCAAAATTCGCAGAGCGACCCAAGCTCGCCGAAGCAAACATCGCGGCGCTCAATGCCGGCCACATCTACGGCGAAAACGCGGAGTTGCCGCATGGCATCAACGCGTACCAGGTTCCGTCCGCCAATCTGACACCGGGCGAGTACCGCAATATCAGCGGCAATGAAGCGACGGCTTGGGGCCTGGTCACGGGCGCAAAGCTTGCGGGCCTCAAGGTGATGTACGGCTCCTACCCGATCACCCCGGCGTCGAATCTGCTGCACAACTTGGCGCGTCTCAAGCATTTCGGCGTAACCACGTTCCAAGCGGAAGACGAGATCGCGGCGGTTTCGGCGGCAGTCGGCGCAAGCTTCGGCGGCTCGATCGGCGTCACGGGCACGTCTGGTCCCGGCGTCGCATTGAAGGCCGAAGCGATTGGCTTGGCGATTGCGGCCGAGCTTCCATTGGTCATCGTCAACGTGCAGCGCGGCGGGCCTTCGACGGGGCTTCCGACGAAGACCGAACAATCCGATCTCTTCCAGGCGGTCTGGGGGCGCAACGGTGACGCGCCGCTCGTGGTGTTGGCGGCAGCAACACCCGGCGACTGCTACTACATGGCCATCGAAGCGATTCGCATCGCGGTCAGATACATGACGCCGGTCATCTTGCTCACGGACGGATCCCTTGCGAACAGCGCGGAGCCTTGGCCGCTCCCCGACCTCGACGCACTCGAACCCTTCCCGGTGGAGTTCCACAAAGACCCCGAGGGCTTTCATCCCTTCCTACGGGACGAGAACAGCCTAGCCCGCGTGTGGGCCGTTCCCGGTACGCCTGGCCTCGAACATCGCATCGGCGGCCTCGAGAAGCACCGGGATACGGGCCACATTTCATACGACCCCCACAACCACCACCTGATGACCAAGCTCCGATACAACAAGGTGCAGGGCATCGCCCGAGACATCGCCGCTGCGAAGGTCGACCAGGGCGAAGATCACGGTGACCTGCTGGTCGTCGGCTGGGGCTCGACGTACGGTTCCATCAGCCAGGCGGTACGCGAGCTTCGTACGAAGGGCCACCACGTCTCTCACCTGCACATCCGCAACATCTGGCCGCTGCCGGAGGGGCTCGCTGCTCTGCTTGGGTCCTTCAACAGCGTGCTGGTCCCCGAGCTCAACAACGGGCAGCTGGTGAAGCTGCTCCGGGCGGAGTACCTGGTCGACGCCGAGAGCCTAACTAGGGTCACAGGACGTCCGTTCCGAATCGCTGGCCTGGTGCAGGCGGTGGAAGAGCGGCTGCAACGGAGCGCACAATGAGTTCCAATCCGCCCGACAAAGAGTACACCCGCAAAGACTTCTCCTCCGATCAGGAAGTACGCTGGTGTCCCGGCTGCGGCGACTACGCGATCCTCGCCGCCGTACAGCGCACGCTCCCCAGCCTCGGATCGAGCCC
Source organism: Deltaproteobacteria bacterium (assembly GCA_003647035.1). Taxonomy (GTDB): domain Bacteria; phylum Myxococcota_A; class Polyangia; order Polyangiales; family Houyiibacteriaceae; genus SG8-38. The sequence continues at coordinate 3,965 of QMMB01000121.1, forward strand.
GGAGAACACTGTGTTCATCTCTGGCATCGGCTGTTCGAGCCGGTTCCCCTACTACATGAACACCTACGGGTTTCACACGATCCACGGACGTGCCCCGGCGTTCGCGACCGGCCTCAAGCTCGCCAATCCCGAGCTCGATGTCTGGGTCATCACCGGTGACGGTGACGGTCTCAGCATCGGCGGCAACCATCTGCTCCATGTGTTGCGCCGCAACATCGACCTCCAGATCATGCTGTTCAACAATCAAATCTATGGTCTGACGAAGGGGCAGTACTCGCCGACATCGCAGGTCGGTATCGTCACTCCTTCGAGTCCGCTCGGTTCGATCGACCAGCCAGTGGTGCCGGTCCGCTTCGCGCTGGGCGCCCGTGCGACCTTTGTAGCCCGAGCCTTCGACACCTCGAAGAAGCTCCCCGAAGCCTTGGGCGCGGCGCGCAAGCACAAGGGGGCCTCGTTCATCGAGATCCTCCAGAACTGCCCCGTCTTCAACGACGGAATCTTCGATCTGATCACGGATCGGAAAACAGGGCCGGCCTATCAGCTGTGGCTCGAGCATGGGCAACCGATGAAGTTCGGCCCCAACGCAGAGAAGGGCCTCCGGTTGAAGCCGGCGACGCTCTGCCTCGAGGTCGTGACGATCGGGGAAAACGGCGTAACGGACGCCGACCTCGTCATTCACGACGAGACCAATCCATCGCTCGCTTGGATGCTCGCCGACCTACCCGATGTCGTCGCGCTCGGGGTGATCTACCGCCAGCCGGGGCCCGTCTACAACGAGAGCCTCCAGCGGCAGCGTGAGCTCGCCGAGGAACGTTTCGGGGCGCCGGACTTACACGCCCTTCTTCGACAAGGGCACACCTGGACGGTCTCCTGACGGCGTCCCGTCGGAAACCGGCAACGTCAAGACGATGCGGAGGCCGTGTGGCTCGCGCGGGCCGGCCGTGACGTAGCCCCGGGAGCGCGACGCCAGGTCCGCGAGACTGGTCAGCTGTAGGCCCACCTTCGGCCGCCCGTCGAGCTTCGTGAAAGGCGCGAATAGCGCGCGGAGCTCGTCATCAGTCGGGCTCGCACCATCGTCTTCGATCGTGAGCGCTGCCGCGGATCCGACAACGCGCGTCGCGACACGAAGCGACGTGACGGCCTTCGTCTCCGCCATGAACTGAACAACGCCCGCAAGCGCCTCCCGTGCCATCCAGACATCGAGCTGCACGGTCGCTTCTTCGGAACTCAGGTCGAGCTCGGGGGGTGGGTCGAGCTCGGACGTCACGTTGATGACCAGATCATTGAGCGAGAGAGGCCGCGCCCGGCTCGACTGTTCTCCGGCGAGGACCGCGACGTGACGCATGAGCTCACGCCCCTCTTCCGCTGCATCACGAACCTCGCCCATGTACTTTTCGAGAGCCTCGGCGTTGGCAGAGCTCTTCTTCGCGAGATGCGCGTTGCCAATGATCACGCCGAGAATGTTGTTGACTTCATGGACGATGCCCGACGCGAAGTCCCTCACCGCCCGCATCCCCTCCGGGTGCAAAATGCCTTTCCGAGCGGGCTGTGAGTCGTCGTCAGCCACCGTCGTCAAGCTCCGAGCAGCTTCTTCACGGCGCGGATGACCCGTGGCGCCTGAATCGGTTTTTCGATGTACGCGTTCGCGCCCAGCGCCAGTGCACGGTCCCGGTCGCTTGGGGCGCTTTCGGTCGTGATGATCACGATGGGGGTTTTTTCATGTCGCGGGTCGGCTCGAACGTGCCGAACGAGCTTCAACCCGTCCATCACGGGCATGTTGACATCGGTCAGCACGAGGTCGAATCGCTGCGCGGCGAGCGCACGGATGCCTGCCAGACCGTTCTCGGCCTCCACGACTTCCATTCCGGGGATTCGCCCGAGAGACTCCGCCAGCATGCTGCGCATGGTCTTGGAGTCTTCGACGACGAGGCAGCGGTATCGGCGCATAGTCATGTCAATCCTACGATACGAGACGGTGTACTCAAAGTTCGGCTCTCATCTCCGGCCTGGCTGGGCCAACTCGACCAGCATGTCGCCGAGGGCCCAAATACCCAGTGACTGATGCTGTCCTCCCGTTCTTCGTACGGCCAAAGGCATTCCTGCGACGACGGCAGTCTCCGGCGCTTCGATCATCACTGTCCCGCCTCGCTCGGAGATCTCGCGGACCCCTTCTGCCCCATCGTCCCCCATGCCGGTGAGGACCACCGCGATCGCCTTATCACCGAGTGCGCGCGCGGCAGACTTGAACAGTTGGTTCACGGAGGGGACGTAGTGGGAACCTCGGGTGGGCTCTACCACGCGTATGGCAGGCCCGCGTTCGGAGGGAACGACCTCGATGCACCGCCCTCCTGGGCACACATAGGCATGCCCGCGGGCGAGGCGCTGGTACTGCCTGGCCTCGGAAACTTGCACCGCGCCGGTCCTGTCGAGGCGACTAGCAAACGTGCTGGTGAAACGGGGTGGCATATGCTGCGCGACGACCAACGCGGCGTCGATGTCATCCCGCAGGTGGCGGAACAACGTGATCAGCGCCTTCGGGCCCCCAGTCGATGCGCCTATGACGATGACTTTGCTTGGCACCCTCGTGAGCACGGAGGGATCGGGCACGTTCGTCTCTGTCTCGACAACGTCGGCATCGAATGCCAAGTGCCCGACACTCGTCCTGCGGAAGGCAAGCGGCGACAACTGCTGGACGACCTGCACTTTCTCGACGAGTTGCGTTCGCAGGCTCTCGAGCGGGGCGTCCGCGCCCTGAGGTTTCTCGATGAAGTCGATCGCTCCGAGCTCGAGCGCGCGAAAAATGTTCTCTTTCGCCGACAGGCCGGATACCACGATGACGGGAAGCGGATGCCGGTCCATCAGCAACTGGAGGAACTCGAACCCATCGAGGCGAGGCATCTCGAGGTCCAGCGTGATGAAATCCGGCGGGTTCGCCTCGACGACCCGAAGGGCATCCGCGCCGTCGCTCGCGATATCCACATGTGAAACGCCCGGTATCTCCCGAAGAATCGCTGCAATCGTTCGGCGATTGAGTGAAGAGTCGTCTACGACCAATGCCCGGAGCTCCGTCACCTACGTCCCCCTCGGAGGCAACTCGGTGTAAGGGATGGGCCGCCGATAGACGATATCGGTAGACAGCTGTGCGATCTCGAAAGCGGTGCTCGACTGAAGCAACGACTCACTGTGCCCGAGCAACAGGTAGCCACCCCGGTTTAGTCGCTCGTAAATCGTATCGAGTACCTTTCGGCGCGAGGCATCGTCAAAGTAGATCAGGACGTTTCGGCAGAATGTGACGTCCACGCGCCCCACGATGGCGGCCCGCCGTTGGTTCATCAGGTTGAGGTGCCCGAAATGGCACATCGCTCGGATCCGCGGATGGACCTGTCTGCCTTCATCCGTGTCGATGAAGTAGCGCTCATAGTCGGGAATCATCGCCCGGAAGCTTGCCGAGCTGTACGTCGCTCCGCGCGCCTTGCGTAGCACGCGCCGCGAGATGTCGTTGCCGAATACGCGAACGTCCCAACCCTCGAATAGGCGTGACGCATCGATGAGCATGGCGATCGTGTAGACCTCCTCGCCGCTCGAGCATCCCGCGCTCCATACGTCGAGTCGCTTGGAGCCACGCGCGAGCGCGCGTCCTCGTACCACGGGGAGGATCTCGTCCGTGAACGCGCGAAGCTGGTAAGCTTCGCGGAAGAAATAGGTTTCGTTTGTCGTCAAAACCTCGGCGGCCGCCTCGAGCTCCGCGTCCGCGTTTGGGTGGTACCGTAAGTAGCGGTAGTACTCGGTGAAGTCTTCGATGCCGAGCTGGCGAAGTCGCTCCCGAAGACGCCGCTCGACGACGTACGTAGAGTCATCGGCGAAGTAGATGCCGCAGAACCGATTGACGAAATCCCGAAGGAGTCGGAATTCCTTCAAGCCCAAGGTCGGTCCCGCGTCGTGCAGCAACGTCACGTTACTCTCCGAGGAGGCCGCTCTCGATTGCGTGCCGGACCATGGAATCGTTCTCGCTGCAAAGCGCCTCGGTAAGAAGTGTGCGCGTGTGCTCGGTATCGAGGTCGAGCAAAAGCTTGATCGCCAACATCCGAACGTTCCACGCCGAATGGTCGAGCCCCCGGCACAAAAATCGCTCGGCATCACGAACACTCAACGTGCGGGCGGCGCGAAGACCGGCCTGAAAAACCTCATCGTCCGAATGAGACAAAGCGCGCTCGACGGCAGCGGTCACTTCGGAGTCTCCCAGCCATGCAAGGGCGTCGAGCGCCGCAGCGATGACCACCGGCTCTTCGTCTTGCAGCAACGCACGAATGCGGGGAATGGCATCGCTGGCCACGCGCCGCCCGAGGGCAAGGGCTGCCTCGGCCCGAATGGGAGGGAACGGAGAATCTAGTGCCGCGCTGAGCGGGGCGTTGGCCTCTTTGGTACTCATCTGTCCCAGCGTTCGAACCGCCGCGATCTGAACGTCAATGTCTTCATCTGCGATGGCGTAACCAATCAGCTGAGCCACGTCGGTCGCGTTGACCATCGCCAGAGCTTGGACCGCTGCCCGGCGAGTGCGCGGGTCGCGACTGTGTA
>QMMB01000122.1 GCA_003647035.1 Deltaproteobacteria bacterium
AAACCCAATCCAAGGACAAGCGAGGACAAAGTAGGACCAAGGCAGTGCCAGTGCCCAGTGCCAGTGCCCAGTGCCAGTGCTCAGTGCCAGTGCCAGTGCCAGTGCCCGTGCCACCGCTTAGTGACCGTGCCAGCTACTTTCTGCGGGTGAGGGGGATGCTGGTGTCCGGAACGGTTTCGTCTGCCGACGCCGCGTTCTTCAGCGCCTCTTGGGCGGCGAAGGGCTTTGTGGCGGGCTCGCTTGGACGGGCTTGGGCGAGTTGTTCTCGGGACCAGCGGACGCTTTCGGCGATGATATGGGAGTCGGTGACTTCGTCGGTGGCGCGCAGGAGGGCGGCCAGGTCGCGTGCCATGTCTCTGCTGGATGTGTAGCGTTCGAGCGGATTGCGGCGGAGGGCCTTGCGGATGATGTCGCGCAGGCGGGGCGGGAGGTGCGGGCGAAGGTCTGCGAGGTCGGGGATTTCCATGTCGCGGATCGTGCCCACGAGCTTGAGTGGGTCTTTGTCTTTGAAGAGCTTTTCACCCGCGAGGACCTCCCACAGCACGACGCCGACACTGAAGAGGTCGGTTTGGGCGCTCGGGTCTGCTTCGTAGGTCAGCTCGGGCGCGAGATACGAGATCTTGCCTTTCACGAATCCGGGTTTCGTGATCGAGCTTCGGTCCATCGCCCGGGCGAGGCCGAAGTCCGTCAGCTTCACCACGCCGCAGTTGCTCACCATCACGTTTTGGGGCGTCACATCGCGATGGAAGATCGGCGCCGGCCTGCCTTCGGCATCCGTATGCGCGTGGGCTGCGTGAAGGGCTGCGAGGACTTCGATGCCGATCGCGGCAGTCAGAGTCCAGGGCGTGTGGTTGCCGTGTTCCTTATAGCCTTGGCGCCATTCCGCCAGCGTCAGCCCCTCGACCCATTCGAGGACCAAGTAGTACTCGCCCGAACGGTCCCGATCGAAATCGTGAATCTGCGCGATGTTCGGATGGTCCAGCTCCGAGACGACCCGTGCTTCCTCGACGAACATCTTCAGGAACACGGGGTTCTGGCTGAGTGGCGCGAGGACCCGCTTGATGGCCACGGGCCGCGTGAAGCCCGCGGCTCCGTGTGTCTGACCTCGATACACTTTGGCCATCCCGCCCTCGCCGGCGAGCTCCATGACCTCATATTTTCCGCCAAGTAGTTCCGACATGGGGTCGGCTGACGTTTCAGCCCTCTTTCGGAGAAAGCACGGCGTCGAGATCGCCCTTTTCGTACATCTCGCGAACGATGTCGCAACCACCCACGAACTTCCCGCGAACGTAGAGCTGCGGGATCGTAGGCCAGTTGCTGAACTCTTTGATTCCGTGCCGGATGCCCGGATCCTCGAGGACGTTCACGTCCTGAAACTCCGAGCCGGCGCGGCGTAGCACCTCGACGAGGGTCGCCGAGAATCCGCACTGTGGGAAGTGCTTGGTACCCTTCATGAAGAGCACCACATCGTTGTTGTCGATGATGCCCTGAATGCGTTCTTGCAAGGTGTCTTCCATCTTCATCCCTCTTGCTTAGCCCAACTCTCGGGCGAGTAGGTCTTGAGCGCAAGTGCATGGACGGGCCCGGCCATCAGCTCGCCCAGCGCAGCGTAGACCATCTGATGCTGTTCGATGGGCGATTTGCCCGAAAAAGCCTCCGAGACGATCAGGGCTTCCCAGTGATCTTTGGTGCCAGTAAGGTCGTTCACCACGATGTGCGACACGTCGCCGACACCCTGACGAATTCGTTGTTCCAGATCTTCCGCTTCAACCATGGGGTCGCCTCCACTCAACGCACTTCGGTACGGCTCGGCCGGCGGCTTGTCAATCGCCCGCCTCAGTCGAGGCCGAACTCCCGCTTCACCGACGGACGCGACAGGACCAAAATCGTGAAAATGCCGAGGATCGTTCCGAACGGGAACATGAGACACTCCCCCCAACCGGTGAGGTAGCAAAAGGTCCACCAACGGCGCTTTCGAATCATCACGCCGACGACCAGGAGGTGGACCGCGCTCACTACGGCGAGGACTACCGCGGACACGATCAGGATCGTCACCAGCGAGCTCAGGTCCTGGAGCATGGCGTCGGAATTGCCGCCAGGAATGTCGCCCATCGCCATCGACAAGTCGCTGCCGAACTCTTGCATGAGCTTGGCGCCGGCGACTCCGTAGAACAGCGTCGGGGCTGCGCCGAGAAGAGCAACTCCGGAGAGGATGAAGTGTCCGATCGAGAGGGCGCTCAGGTGTTCTGCATTCTCTGCGTTTGACCGTTCTTCCAAGCGAACCCCGTTGGAGATCGTGCTATGGACGCACCCGATGGGCAAGGTCGCATTCGTTTTTCCCGGCCAGGGCAGCCAGAAGGTGGGCATGGGCCGCGACGCATTCGATTCTTCCGGGGCCGCTCGCGCCGTGTTCGAAGAGGCAGACGAAGCGCTCGGGGAAGCGCTCTCACAACTCTGCTTCGAGGGTCCCGAAGAAGACCTCAAACTCACTGCCAATACTCAGCCCGCCGTGCTCACGGCATCGATCGCGGTGCTCCGCGCGCTCGACGAGCGGTTCGACGTCGTGTTTGACGTGGTGGCCGGCCATAGCCTCGGCGAGTATTCCGCGCATGTCGCGGCCGGCACCCTCGACTTTGCCGATGCCGTGCGACTCGTGCGCAAGCGCGGTCAGTACATGCAGGAGGCTGTGCCGTTCGGCGAAGGCGCCATGTCGGCCGTGCTCAAAGCCGACCGCACCTTGGTCGAGCGGATCTGCGCGGAAGTCCCGGGCTTGGTCGAAGCCGTCAACTACAACACGCCTCAACAGATTGTCATTGCCGGGGAGGTGGACGCCGTGAGCGAAGCCGGGGCGAAACTCAAGGAAGCCGGCGCGCGTGCCAGCACCCTTCCGGTCAGTGCGCCGTTTCATTCGACGCTGATGGAGCCCGCGGAGGCTCGTTTGCGCGGGGACGTCGAGCGGCTCCCGTTCTCCGACCCTGGAGTTCCGGTGTATGTCAATGTGGACGCCGCGCCCATCACCGATGCTGCCGCAGCGAAGGACGCCCTGATCCGCCAGGTGAGCCGGCCGGTCCTGTGGGAACAAAGCGTCCGCGCCATGATCGCCGACGGGGTCTCCCTCTTCGTAGAAGTGGGTCCCGGCAGGGTGTTGAGCGGGCTTCTGGCTCGAATCGACAAGGGCGCTGGGCGGGTGAGCGTCCAGGGACCGTCGGACTTCGCTGCGGCCAAGGAGGCCATCGCCGAAGCGCGAGGAGCCTGATTCACTTGTAATTACAGGCATCTAATTGCATCGCCCTCCCTGCGTTTGACCTGATTTTCAAATCTTGTAGAAACGCGCCGCCCGCCAGCATCTAACCGGGGTCGGGCTCAAATAGAGGTTCAGCGCATATGCAAAATGTGATTTACGCAGCTCCCGCAGCGGGCGTGCTCGCTCTTCTCTTCGCCTGGATGAAGGCGAGTTGGGTTAAGAAACAGGATGCTGGCGAGGCCAACATGATCGAGATCGCCGCTCAGATTCAGGAAGGCGCGCTGGCGTTCCTCCGGGCTGAGTATCGCGTTCTCGGGATCTTCGTGCTCGTCGTCGCCTCGATTCTGGGCGTCGCTTACTTTGGCGATCCGGAGCGCGGCTGGCAGATCGCAGGGGCATTCGTGGTCGGTGCGACGTCCTCGGCACTAGCGGGCTGGATCGGCATGAAGGTCGCGACCAACGCGAACGTGCGAACCACGGCGGCGGCTCGCATCGGCCTGTCTCCCGCGCTCAACGTGGCGTTCTCAGGCGGCACCGTCATGGGTATGACGGTCGTGGGCCTCGCGACGATTGGCCTGAGTGGGCTCTACCTCCTCTTCAACAACGTGCTCGACTGGGAGCTCGTTCGCACTGTCAACGTCCTCACGGGCTTCTCGATGGGCGCCTCCTCGATCGCGCTCTTCGCGCGCGTTGGCGGCGGCATCTACACCAAGGCTGCGGACGTCGGCGCCGACCTCGTCGGTAAGGTCGAGGCGGGTCTTCCAGAGGACGATCCCCGCAACCCCGCCGTCATCGCAGACAACGTGGGTGACAACGTCGGCGACGTGGCCGGCATGGGCGCCGACCTCTTCGAATCCTTCGTCGGCGCCATGATCGGTGCGATGGTTCTCGGGCTGGGCTTCGACGCCGTGGTGAGCGGTGACGTCAACCCGATCATCATGCCGCTGGTCATCGCAGCTGCGGGCATCGTTTGTTCGATAGTGGGAACATTTTTCGTCCGTACCAAAGAGGGTGGCAATCCTCAGCACGCGCTCGACATGGGCGCATTTGGCGCTGCGGGCGTGATGGCAGTCGCGACGTTCGGTATTGCGCGCTACATGTGGCCCGAAGGCGGCACGACCAATGCGAGCGGCCAGCTCGTGACCTGGCTTGACGTGGGTTGGGCGACGGTCGCTGGCCTGGGCGCCGGTGTTCTCGTGGGTCTCATCACCTCCTACTACACCTCGATGGGCAAGGTTCCGGTCCAGAGCATTGCCGAACAGAGCAAGACCGGCACCGCGACGAACATCATTGCGGGGTTGGGTGTCGGTATGCAGTCGACTGCCATGCCGATCATCGTCATCGCCTTTGGAGTGGTCATCGCGGCTGAGTTTGCAGGTCTCTACGGTGTGGCCATCGCCGCGCTGGGCATGCTCTCCACCACCGGCATTCAGCTTGCGGTCGACGCGTACGGCCCCATTGCCGACAATGCCGGCGGCATTGCCCAGATGAGCGGCCAGCCGCCTGAGGTGCGTGAGCGCACGGACAAGTTGGACGCGGTCGGCAATACCACCGCCGCTATCGGCAAGGGCTTTGCTATCGGCTCTGCGGCGATGACGGCTCTTGCCCTCTTCGCTGCCTTTGCGCAGACCGCAGGCATCTCGGGCATCAATATTTCGAAGCCACTCGTCATGGCCGGCTTGTTCCTTGGTGGCATGCTCCCCTTCCTCTTCTCGTCGATGGCGATGAAGGCGGTCGGAGTCGCGGCGATGGAGATGATCGAAGAGGTCCGTCGTCAGTTCCGCGAGATTCCGGGGCTGCTCGAGGGCAAGGCGAAGCCGGACACGGCCCGCTGCGTGAAGATCTCGACCGAGGCTTCTCTAAAGCGCATGGTGGCGCCCGGTGCGCTCGCCATTTTGACCCCGGTCGTCGTGGGCTTCACGATGGGCCCGGAGCCGCTCGGCGGCTTGCTTGCCGGTGTCACCGTGTCGGGCGTGACGATGGCCCTTTTCATGGCCAACGCCGGCGGCGCTTGGGACAACGCCAAGAAGTCGTTCGAGGGCGGCGGCGGCTACAAGATGACGGATGGTGCGGTCCACCCGAAGGGCAGCGAGGCGCACACCGCCTCGGTCGTCGGTGATACCGTCGGTGACCCCTTCAAGGACACGGCGGGTCCGTCGCTGAACATCCTCGTCAAGCTGATGAGCATCGTGGCACTCGTTCTCGCGCCGCTCCTGGTCTAGGAGTACGTTAGGGGCCATGGTGGACCCCACACGCACTGCCGCTTGGAGAGCGTTACGCGCGCATCACGAGGAGGTCTCCGACCTTCAGGTGCGCGAGCTCTTCAGCGACGACCCCGATCGCGCTGCGCGCTTCTCGCTCACGCTCAACGACTTGCTGTTCGACTACTCGAAGAACCGCGTCACCGAGCAGACGATCTCGCTTCTGACGGAGCTCTGTGAAGAGTGCGGCGTCCGGGATTGGATCGCCCGCATGTTCTCGGGCGAGGCGATCAACGAGACCGAAGGCCGGGCGGTCCTGCATACCGCGCTTCGCAACCGCGGAGATCGAAGCGTGACCGTCGACGGGGCCGACGTGATGCCGGATGTGCGGCGCGTGTTGTTGCAGATGCGAGACTTCGCGACCTCGGTTCGAGACGGCACTTGGACGGGGCACACCGCGCGAGCCATCACCGATGTCGTCAACATCGGGATCGGCGGCTCGGACCTCGGTCCGGTGATGGTGACGGAAGCGCTGCGTCCCTATTGGAAGCAAGGGCTACGCGCGCACTTCGTTTCCAACATCGACGGCACCCACTTGAGCGAAGTTCTTCGCCAGGTGCAGCCCGAGACGACGTTGTTCATCATCGCCTCGAAGACCTTCACCACTCAGGAGACTCTCGTCAACGCCCGCTCCGCGCGACGTTGGCTCGTCGAACGGCTAGGCACCGAAGACGCGGTGGCGAAACATTTCGTTGCCGTTTCGACGAACCGAGAGGCGGTTGTGGAGTTCGGAATCGACCCCGCTCAAATGTTCGAGTTCTGGGATTGGGTCGGCGGTCGATACTCGCTATGGTCTGCCGTCGGTCTTTGCATCGCGACTATCATCGGCATGGATCACTTCGAGGAGCTGCTTGCGGGCGCGTACGAAGTGGATGAGCACTTTCGGACCGCGCCGCTCCGCGAGAACATTCCCGTGATCATGGCGGCGCTCGGCGTCTGGTATCACAACTTCTTCGGCGCCTCCTCGCACGCGGTCTTGCCCTACGACCAGTCCCTGCATCGCTTTGCTGCGTACCTTCAGCAAGCTGACATGGAAAGCAATGGCAAGAGCGCGTCTCGCGACGGCGCGATCATCAGCGAGTACACGACCGGTCCGGTTGTATGGGGTGAGCCCGGGACCAACGCGCAGCACGCGTTCTTTCAACTTCTGCATCAAGGGACACATTTGATTCCGTGCGACTTCATCGTCGCCGCGCAGAGTCACAATCCCATCCCTTCGCACCAGGATATTCTGGTCGCGAATTGCATCGCCCAGGCCGAAGCCATGATGTGCGGAAAGACCGCCGACGAGGCGCGCCGGGAGCTCGAGCTATCGGGCCTTTCCACGGATCAGGTCACGGCGCTCGTGCCCCACAAGACCTTTGCTGGGAACCGACCGAGCACCACGCTCATGGTCGAGAAACTCACCCCCAGGGCGCTCGGCCGCCTGGTGGCACTCTACGAGCACAAGATCTTCGTACAGGGCGTGATCTGGAACATCTACAGCTTCGATCAGTGGGGCGTCGAGCTCGGTAAGCAGTTGGCGAAGGCCATGGTTCCCGAGCTCAGCGGTTCCGAGGGTGAGCACGACGGCTCCACGCGTCAGCTCATCGCGTACTATCGCCGGCACAAGGGCTCCCGGACATGACCACACTCGCGGTCGACATCGGCGGCGGCACCGTCAAGGTTCTCGCGCTCGACGACCAGGGCGCGCCCGTGACGGAAACCCTGAGTCGGCCGACGCCCGCGCCCGCGGAGCCCGATGCGCTGTTCACCCTGATTCACGACATGGCCGACACCCTGCCGCCGCATCGCCGGGCCTCGGTTGGGTTTCCGGGCGTAGTGAACAGCGGGGTGGCGCACAACGCGCCGAATCTGGGCAACGAGCTGTGGCGCGGTGTGCGGATCAACGAACGGCTGACCGGCTTACTGCAGCGCCCGGTTCGCACAGTCAACGATGCCGACCTGCAAGGGCTCGGCGTCGTCCGGGGGCAGGGTGTGGAGCTCGTGCTGACGCTGGGCACGGGGATGGGGACGGCGCTCTTCACCGACGGCGCGTTGGTTCCGAATCTCGAGCTCGGTCATCACCCGTTGCGCGACGGCCAGACCTACGAGAACCTCGTGCGTGATAGTGAGCTCAAGCGCATCGGACCCGCGGAATGGACCGCGCGCGTCCTCGACGCGATCGAACAACTCGAGCCGATCTTCAACTACGACACGCTGCACCTGGGCGGCGGGAACGTTCGTCATCTTCGAGCTCAGCTGCCGGACAGCGTCAGCTCTTTCTCGCTGGCCGAAGGGCTGCGGGGCGCGCTGAAACTTTGGGACGGCGTCTAGTTGTCCCGCCCCGCCCCGCGGACGAACGGGTTCAAACGCCGCTCTTCCCCGATCGTCGTGCTGGGGCCGTGGCCACAGATCACGAGTGTTTCGTCGGGAAGAGCGAACAGCTTACGTTGGATCGAGTCCAGCAGTTGAGTCGTGTCGCTGCCCCAGAGGTCGGTACGCCCGACACTGCGCGCAAACAGCGTGTCTCCTGCGATCACGACGGGCCGATCATCTTCGACCGTCAAACAGATGCTTCCAGGTGAGTGGCCTGGCGTGTGAACAACCTCGGCTTCGAGCCCGCCCGCCAACACCGGGTCACCATCCGAGAGAAACCTGTCGATTTCGGCCACCTCCGGCGCGTCAAACGGCGCCTGGAAAGCGTCCAGCTGCATCTGCACGTCTTCGTACAAGAACAGGTCCTTCTCGTGGATCATCGTCGGTGCCTGGGTCGCCTCTTGCACTTCCTTGGTGGCGCCGATGTGATCGAAGTGCGTGTGCGTGTGGACGATGGCGTGGCACTTCAAGCCGAGCTCGTCGAGACGCGCGAGAATCCGCGGAGCCTCGCCACCGGGGTCGACCACGATGGCCGTCCCACGCTCCTCGTCGCCCAGGATCACACAGTTGCACCCCAAGGGTGCGACCGAGAAATGCTCGATGATCATGCGGGGTCTTAGAACAGTGCCAGTGCCAGTGCCAGT
>QMMB01000123.1 GCA_003647035.1 Deltaproteobacteria bacterium
AAGCTCATCGGCGGACATGGCGGCCTGCTTGAAGTCAATGCTTCCCGCGTGCTCGGCGAATCGATCAAACGCACCTTCGCTTGAGCTGCGCGACCTGGTGCGCCCAGCGTGAGCTAAGCGGTGCTCTCTTTGCTCACGTTCCACGCGGGGAAGAGCACCACCGCTGGATGAACACGAAGAGTTCGCGCCAAGGTCTTGGCACGTTCGAAACAGACATCGTGATGGTGTCCGCCAAACCGAGTTAGGTCCAGGCCGACCGTAGCCGGGATCCTTGCAGTTCATCTTTCGATTGTTCGGGGCCACCTACTTCAGAGGCCTGTATCGGCGCGGAGACGGGAGGTGCATTCAGTGTTACAATGTGGTCTGTGAAGGATCAGCACATCCGAGAGTACGCCGAGAGAGACTGGGCCAAAGTGGCTGGATCCGATCGGGATCACTGGGTGCAACGCTATCGCGCAGAGGGGCCACGCGCGACGGTCGAAGCCAGTCACGCCCTGTTCGAGCACGCTCGGAGCGTACGGGCAGATTTTCCCGGCTCGCGCTACGTGGCGGCGGACTTGGGCGCTCAGGTTCGACTCAAGCAACTTTTGGATCGGGCGGCGCATGCCTTCGCCATTCGCTGAAGTCCTCGCCTCACTCCGAGCCTCGTTCGAGGCGCTGGACGCAGCCTGGTACGTATTTGGGGCCCAAGCCGCACTCGTCCATGGTGCCGCGAGAATGACGGCGGACGTCGACGTCACGGTCTTCCTAGGCGACCGCACTGTAGAGGCGCTCACAACAGTCGTCGAAGCACACGGTTTCGAACTGCGTGGGGCTGACGCAGACTTCGTCCGAGATACTCGCGTTCTTCCGCTCATTCATCTTGCGACGGGCGTCAACGCCGACGTCGTGCTTGGCGGCCCCGGCATTGAAGAGTTGTTCTGCTCTCGGGCGGAGCCCGCGGACCTGGGCGGAACGACGGTTCCCGTCGCGGCGGCCGAAGACGTGGTCGCGATGAAGATTCTAAGCGGTCGCCCCAAAGATCGAGACGATATAGTCGCGATCATCGCCGCGCAGGGGCCGGCCCTGAACCACCATCGCATACGTGAAACGCTTGAGCTCCTCGAGAAGGCACTCGATCGAAGCGATTTGGTCGCGGAGCTGGAGCGAGCGCGGACCGAAGCGACACGCTAGAGACCACGAGCAAGAAATGCCAACCCAGGTGGAGGCGGTGGGAATCGAACACATCCGATTTCGAGCCGAATCGCGCAACTACGGGTAATCACGGGAAACCGGATCTTGAGTCAGGGGAAACAAGAGACGGCGAAAAGCACTTTCGGGAAACCGCTTTGCAAAGTGGCAACATCGAACCTGAGAACATGCAGGAAAGCGCGGACGTGGGAGGCGTGCCCACCGCCCGTGGTATCGTGTCGCCGTGCGGTTTCTGGTCTACGGCGCAGGCAACATCGGAAGTCTCTACGCGGCGCGGCTGGCACAGAGCTCGCAAGAGGTTGCCATCCTGGCGAGGGGGACGCGTCTCGAGCAGATCCGCCAACAGGGGATCGAGCTCGAGGACGGGGTCTCCGGGCAACGAACCACGACGTCTCCCGAGGTCGTGGATCGTCTCGACCCACACGATGCGTATGACGTCGTGCTGGTCATCCTGCCGAAGCACCGGATCGCGGAGGTACTGCCCGTGCTAGCCGCAAACGACCGCACGCCGAGCGTGATGTTCTTCGGCAACAACGCGGCAGGACCGGGCGCGATGACCGATGCCATCGGTCGCGACCGCGTGCTCCTCGGCTTTCCTGGCGCCGCTGCGGTGCCCCGAGGTGGCGCCATTCGCTACGTCATCACGTCGGCGCGCGAACAGCCAACGACCATCGGTGAGCTCGACGGCAGCAAGTCCGCCCGCATTGTCGCAATCGCGTCTGCGCTCCAAGCAGCTGGGTTTCCCGTGTCGGTGTGTACGAACATGGACGCGTGGCTGAAGACTCATGTGGCCGAGATTCTCCCCACCGTATGCGCGCTCTATCGGGCGGGAGGTGAGCCGGAGCAGTTGGCGAGCAGCGATGAGCTGCTGCGCTTGATGCTCCGAGCCATGCGCGAGGGCTATCAGGTGCTGCGC
The DNA here is from genome assembly GCA_003647035.1 of Deltaproteobacteria bacterium. GTDB lineage: Bacteria > Myxococcota_A > Polyangia > Polyangiales > Houyiibacteriaceae > SG8-38. The sequence continues at coordinate 2,108 of QMMB01000123.1, forward strand.
GCAAACGGCGTTCCCATCACGCCCGGCAATCACCGCGTGTTCGAATGGCTGCCCGAGTCGCTTCTCGTGTTCTTGATGCGCCGCATGGTGAAAGCCGAGACAGCAGCGATCAAGCTCGGCCACGCGGAGCAGGGGAGGGCAGAGTGGCAACTCTTGGCGGATGAGTTTCGCTCGCTCATCGAACGGGTGGATGTCCCGACTCCCTCGATCGACGTCGCCTACCGTAACCTGAGCCCGGCCCCGGCGGCGGCTGAATGAAGGGCGGGATGCCCGTTGGGGTCCGCAAGGGCTCGCTATTCCAGAAGCCGCACAAAGCAGTAGACACCTTCGAGGACACCGAATACCGGCCACATCCCCCAGATGAACACCCAGTAGCTGAACGTGTTCTGGCGGAATCCCATGTCCCGGTCCCAGATGAAGATCAGGATCGCGCTGTACCAGAACGGCACGGACGCGGCCAGAGCGAGCAGGAAACCCCACTGCTGCCCGAGGAGCATACCGATACTCCCTGCAATCTGGAGGGGCCCCCAGAAGAACGGATCCGCCCACGCTGGGCCCTGGTTGAACGCAAAGTATGCATTGGGGTCCGTCGCGTCAGGGTTGCCACCGTAGACGTTCTCGATCGTCCATCCTTCGCGAGGGTTGATGACCGCCACGAGCTGCAACGCGGCGAGGAGTCCCATCAGCAGCAGGCCCGTTATTGCTACGATCCACGTCAGCGCCGTTATCTCCATGAGTCTCTCCTTTCAGTACCGACGGTGTGAAGGGGTTACGACGTTGGCAGGGCCGCGATCGCGGCGACGATCGTGGCCAACCCCATGGTGCCCCAGATGGCCAGGAAGGTGAAGACCACCTTGACGCTGCGCGGGGCGCCGATCCGCAGGCCGCGACGCAGCATCGCGACTCGGCTGAAGATCCCTCGGCCGGCGAAGTAAACGTACATGCCGCCCCCGACGAGCCCGAAGTGCGCCCACGCGGTGTTGTCGATGATGAGCAGCACCCCTGCCACCACCAGCGTCCACAACGTGAGGACGTCCCACAAGGCTTCGCCGCGAACATCGGCCCAGAAAGTCGGCTCTACGTTGGCTTCCGCTTCCGAGAGGCCCAGCCTTGCTCCGGTTGCCGGAGCGAAGTAGACGACCGCCTGCCCTCCCCAGCACAGCAGCGACAACGCCACGATGACGATTCCCCACAAGATCTGCATGGTGAGTAGTCCTTTCGTTCTGGAGAGATTCTTCTCATCGGCTCATACTGCCAAAGAGGGAATGATGGCAACCGACCTCGACACCAGGTTGACCGAGTATGTATCGAGTCGGATCTGGCTCAAGAAGTACGCAGTTCACTATGCGGGCGCCGACTTCTTTGCGCGAGCGACGTTCATCAAGTTGAACGATGGCGATGTTCTCGTGCACTCGCCGTCTCCCATCGACGATGCTTTGGTCGAGCAGGTCCGGGAGATTGGACCGATCGCGCACATCGTTGCTCCAGGCAGCTACCACTACTTCTATGTGAGCGCGTGGCAGGAGGCGTTTCCAGAGGCGACGACGTGGATCTGCCCCGGCATCGAGCGAAAGTGTCCCGACCTCGAGTTCGACGGGTTTCTTTCCGACCACTCGCCCGACGCCTGGGCCGACCAGATCGACCAGGTGCTCGTTCGCGGGAATCGTTTCATGTGGGAGGTCGCCTTCTTCGACCGCGCCTCGAAGACCCTGATCCTCACCGATCTGATCGAGAACATCGGTGATCAAACCGAGGGCACCGATTGGGTCCTGAAGCTCTGGTGGAAGGCGGTCATGCACATGTGGGACAAGCCAAGGCCGGCGCCCGAGTATCAAATGGGATGGAAAGACAAGGCGGCGGCAAAGCGGTCGCTAGAGCGGATTTTGGAGTGGGACTTCGACCGCATCGTCATTGCTCACGGGGACAACATCGAATCCGACGCGAAGGCGGTCGCCCAGCAGGCGTGGGCGAAACCGCTTTCATTCGAGGACTGAGCCCACCGAGTAGAGAAGGGAGCGTCGGCATGAACCTCACAGCAACGATCGCCATCAATCGACCCGCAGCTGACGTGTTCGACTACGTCATGGAGGTGCCCCACGACACTCAATGGCGCAGCGGTGTAGTCGAGGCATCCTTCACATCGGACGGGCCGCTCGGGGTAGGCACAACTGGGTTCGATCGAATCGAGGCCAACGGTCGCAGCATGGTCTCATCGTGGACCGTCTTCGAATACGAGCCGGGAATCCTTGCCAGGTGGACGCTCGACTCCGGCCCGATACGAGGAACCGGCGGCTACATCTGCGAAGGGGCCGGGGACAAAACGAGATTCACCCTCGAAGCGCATGTGAAGCCAACCGGCTGGTATCGACTTCTTGGTCCGATCTTCGGGAGGATCGGTCGACGGCAGAATCTCACCGACGTTCAAAGACTCAAGACTCTTCTCGAGCACACAACCTGACCCACCAGCGCGCTCCCGCTCGGACAAGCTTTGATTCGTGCTGATAGCCGCTAGAAGACGTACGCGAGGTTGAGTTGCACCTGGTGGTAGCCCGTTCTGTACGAGGTTGTCGTCGCGCTGTTGAGGCTGATGGAATAGTTCAAGTCCAGATTGAACATCGCAAGGTCCACGCTTGTGCCGAAGCGGGCGATGGCCTGGTAGATGGCGAGGTTGTCTGCCTTGGGTCTGAGCCTGAGAGAGGGCTGACCTTCTCTCTGAACGATGATCTTCGTGTTGAAATGACTTACGTAGCCGCCGTAGACGAACCACTTGAAGTAGGGGTTCTTGTACGGGATGTATCCTGCAAGGAAAGGGAGCTCGAAGGAGTTTACCTGAGTCTTGACTCCGCCTAAGGTCGGGTTCGTGCCCTCGTAAATCCATCGGTTGAAGGAGAAGAGAGCTTCGATGAACGCCTTGCCTCGCCGAAGTCGCGCGCCGAAGCCGATCTCGTAGCTGCCGAAGAGGTCTCGTTCGCGCCCGGTTTCGAGCATCGACACATACGTCGTGCCGCCGATGCCGATGAACGCTTTGATGTCCAGCTTGAGCTGGGCAGCGCTGCTCGTCGGCGCCGCCAGGCTCAGCGCGAGCGTTAGAGTGAAGAGCGCTATGAGGAAGAGCTTCCTCATGATCATGCCGCGAAGAGATGCATCGGGTGGCCGTTTGCGATCCGTACCAGCCGCTCGGCCTCAGAACACCAGACCGCCTGATCTTTCGTCGAAGTGAAGCCGGCGCGCGGTGTAGCGGCGGCGAATCTCACGCTCGAAGGCGCAACCATGATCGAGGATTGTCTGATTAATGTATTGCGGTAATGCATTAACCAGTGTAAGCTGTTCTGCGTGATTCGAGGCTTTGCTGACAAGGTCACAGAGGACCTCTATCACGGGAAGAACTCGAAAGATGCTCGTCGGATTCCGAAATCAATCTGGAAAATCGTCCAGCGCAAGCTCGATTTGCTCAATCGCGCGATTTTACTTGGAGACCTTCGAGTTCCCCCGAGTAACCGCTTGGAGAAATTGCGCAGGGATCTCGAGGGATGTCATTCGATCCGCGTCAACGACCAGTATCGGATCGTATTCGCATTCCGCGATGGGGACGCGCACGACGTCCGGGTCCTCGACTATCGTTAGGGAGACGCGATGATTCCAAAGCACCGACCCCCAACCTCTCCCGGCGAGATGCTGCTCGAAGAGTTTCTCGTGCCCATCGACATGACTCAGCGCGCGCTGGCCGAGGAGCTCGACCTGAGCGTCCAAACCGTCAACTTGATCATCAAAGGCAAGAGGGGAATCACGGCAGAAACCGCAGTTCGTCTTTCGTGGGTGTTCAAGAACTCACCTCAGTTCTGGCTTGGTCTACAAATGGACTGGGACCTTTGGCACGCCGAGCGCAACCTCGCCGAGGTAGGTTGACCCGCGAAACCTTCCCAGGTTCGAATTCAGAGGAAACCAGGCGCCTAGATGACCGACATCTAGGCATCCTAGTTTCAACCTGGGAAGGTAGCCGTTATCTATTTGAAGAGTCGTTTCGCTAGTGCCCGCCGGGTGAGGTGGATCCCGCGGTTCACGCCATTGATCACGGGTACGAACCGCGCGAGGTGAGCGGGGAGGTGGAGCTCGACGAGCTCGATGACCACACCGTCGGGCGCGCTGACGTAGACGTAGCGGATTGAGCCCGTGCGCCGCGGCTCGGCGTGAACTTGCGCCCCGGCGTCGCGCAGGCGGGTCAGCACACCGTCGAGGTCAGTCGTTTGAAGCCCGAAGTGTGCCACTCCAAACCCCGAGCGAAGCGCGCCCGCGCCCGCCTCGGGCGGCTCCGCCGGTTTCATGCCCGGCGGAAACTCGCTGATCACCAAGAGCTGTCCGCCGAGGAGGACGCCGTGATTCCTCCCGCCCTCGCCGGAAGGGATGGAGCCGAGATGCTCGGCACCGAGGCACTTCCGAGTTGATGATAGGCGGCTGCTAAGTTAGCGTTTGGCCCATGAACAGAGAGTCGTTTGCGGCAATCCTCATCCTGGCGGTCGTGCTCTGCACAGCCGGCCCCGTTTCTGCCCAACAGAGCCAGACCACCGGCGCACCCGAAGCGTCTCCGCCTGCGTCGGTCGTCACCACGGCACCCAACCAGCCCTCCTCAGGAGAGGGCTGGATGCAATACGATCTCGAAGAGGCCAGGGAGCGAACCCGGCGCACGCGCATTGCGCTGATTTCGACTAGCGCGGCGTTTGCAGCCGGAGTCATCCTCGCCGGCGTCGGGGCTTCGCAGTGTACTCGGGTTCAGGTGACCACCCCGTACTACGATGAGCTCGAGTGCAATACCGCCGGCGACGTCCTGCTTCCACTTGGTGGCACCTTCACGTTCCTCGGTTTCGTCGGGGTGCTCACGTCCGGGATCATGTTTGGTAAGGCCAACCGGCAAAAACGGGAGATCGAGCGCGACATTCGGCGCAGCCAGTACGGTCGCCGTCTCCACTGGGACACTCCGTCAGGCGGCTTGGTCTTCTGAGCTGCTTGCGACCGTTACGACAGTGTCCATCCTCCCAAGAGATGCGAGTCTCTTCAAGAGCTCTCGACCGTAACAAAGAATTCGTCCATCACTACGCAGTCCCGTGGACTCGATGATGCTCATGTGGATCGCGCTCTTCGTGCTCGGGTACGGGTTGGTATCGAAGCGCCTCGAACGCACGATTGTCACGCCGCCCATGGTGTTCGTCCTGCTGGGCCTGCTCTTCGGAGGAGGGAGCTTAGCGTCACTCGGCATGCATGCCGACCAGCGGGTGATTCACGTACTCGCGGAGCTCACACTCGTGCTCGTGCTCTTCGCGGACGCGGCGCGAATCGATCTTCGCGTGTTGCGCGACGAGTTCGGGCTGCCGGTCCGGCTCCTCGGGATTGGCATGCCCCTGACGATCCTCGCGGGTGCACTCGTCGGAAAGGTGGTGTTCCCCGAGCTCACTTGGCTCGAGGCCGCGGCGCTCGGCGCCATCCTTGCACCTACCGACGCGGCGCTCGGCCAGGCCGTCGTCAGTGCCCCTTCGGTGCCACTCCGCATCCGTCAAGCCCTCAACGTAGAGAGTGGATTGAACGACGGCATCGCGTTGCCGGTCGTGCTGATCTTCGCCGCGTTGGCGAGCATGGGAGGAGGCGAGGGCCGCAGTGCGGCAGACTGGGCTCAGTTCGCAGCGCTCCAGGTGACACTCGGTCCCGCGGCCGGTGTCACGGTCGCCTGGCTCGGCGGCCGATTGATCACCTGGTCCGACAACCGCCAATGGATGGACAGCCGGTTTGCGAGGCTCGCGGGCATCGCAGTGGCGCTGCTGTCATTTGCAAGCGCCGAGCTGATCGGTGGCAACGGCTTCATTGCAGCGTTTGTGGCAGGCATGACCCTCGGTAACAGCCAGCGGGGAAAGTGCGAATACTTGTACAACTTCCTCGAGGCGGAAGGGCAACTCTTGGCGCTGCTCGTGTTCTTGCTGCTCGGCCTGTCGTTCGCCTGGCCGACCATTGCGGAAAGCGACGGCAACATGTGGCTCTACGCGGTGTTGAGCTTGACCGTCGTTCGGATGGTCCCGGTGGCGATCTCGATGATTGGAAGCGGATTGCGTCCTCCTAGTGTCCTGTTCCTCGGCTGGTTCGGGCCCCGCGGGCTCGCTTCGCTGTTGTTCGCGATTCTGATCCTCGAAGAAGCCGACCTTCCTCATGGCCAGTTGGTGTTCAACGTCGTCATCCTCACCGTGCTCGGGAGTGTCTTCGCGCACGGGATGAGTGCCGCGCCCGCCGCGACCTGGGATGGCAAGTTGGCCAGCAACGCATCCCGCTGCCCGGCGGAGCACAAAGGAGTCGCCGAGCACCCGCTAGCTTACGGAAGTCTTGCTTACGGGGAGGGAAG
>QMMB01000124.1 GCA_003647035.1 Deltaproteobacteria bacterium
CCTTGCAGGCAACGTGTTCACGGCCTCGGTGCGGGGCATCGTCATCCCGCTCTTGTTTGGCGTCCCGGTACTGGTCAAGGCGTCTTCGCAGGAGACCATGTTCCCGGCGCTGCTCCGCGATGCGCTTCGCTCGGCCAACGCGCAGCTCGGTGCGGCGATGAGCGTGGTCGCTTTCCCGGGAGGCGACATCGAGTGCGAAGCGGCGCTCGTCGAGTCAGCCGAGGTCGTTTCGGTATACGGCGGCGACGCAACGGTTGCGGCGATGGCCGCACGCGTGAACGACAAGCCATTGATCGCACACGGGCACGGCGTGAGCGTAGCGTACTGCGGAGCTCAGGCGCTCGATGAGGCGCACATCGAAAACACCATCGAAAGCCTTTCGCTGGACATATGCGCATACGACCAACGTGGGTGCCTGTCGCCGCAGATCATCTACGTCGAACGATCCTCCGGCCGCCCGGCTGCGGACTTTGCCGGACGCCTTGCCGAACAAGGACTGGCCCCCATGGGCCGCACACTTCCGCGCGGCCCCCTTCCCCTATCGGTGGGAGCGGCGCAGGCGCAGTGGAGAGGAATCGCAGAGGTAGAGGGTACGTTGCTGCAAGGCGACACCTATGCGGTGTCGATCCGCAAACCCGACCCGATCCGGTGGAGCCCCGCCTATCGAAACGTCACCGTCGCGCCGGTGGATGGGACGGACGAAGCGCTCCAGGCCATGCAGGCCATCGGTCCTCACCTCAAATGTGTCGGCACGGACGTCAGCTCGCTCTCGGAGCTCGAAACGCGGCTAGCGGACAGCGCTGCGCTCAGTGCCTACACATGCGTCATCGGCGAGATGCAGACGCCGCCGCTCGACGCGCCCGCGGACGGCCGCCCCATGTGGCGCGGCCTCTTTCGAAACTAGTGTGTGCTCCGCGCACTAGACGCCGATGAACAGGCGCTGACCGAAGTTACGTTCGAGGTTCGCTCCGAAGATCTTCGAAGCCGCGCCCTCGATATCGTACTCGATGCGCTTGAAATGAAACGAGCGCGAATCGCTATCGTACACCGTGTAACTGGCGCGGTTGTCGTAGTCACGGGGCTGACCGACAGACCCGACGCTGACGATGTACTTGGTGCCATCTTGCAGCGCAAAATCTTCTGGCGGGAGCTCCTCGACCTCCCCCGGACGAAGCGCAAACACCTTGCACAGGTGAGAGTGCCCGATGAGCGTGATGTCACCGAGCTCGTCCAAAATTGGAAGGCACTCGGCAGCCTGATCGGGCGCGAAGATGTATTCAAACTCTTCGAGACGAACGGGAGAGCCGTGACAGAGGTCGACGCCGATCGCCTCGAGCCGATGCTTGTACGGGAGCGCCTTGAGCCACGCCATATTCTCGGGCGTCAGGCTGCGCGCGTGGAGATCCAGCGCCTGGCGAGCCGCCTCGTAGTAGTAGCTGTAGTCCATCCGCCCTGCGACGGCGGCGTCGTGGTTTCCAAGAATGGTGATCTCGGCCACGTCCCGTACGATGTCGGCGCACTCGTTGGGGCTCCCGCCGTAGCCGACAACGTCACCCAGACAGTAGTACGTGTCGATGTCCTCGTCGCCGTAGGCTTCCATGACGGCCGACATCGATTCTAGATTCGCATGTACGTCGCTAAATATGCCGAGCCGCATGATTGGTTCGCCAGTTACCCCGAATGCTCCATGGTACACGATAGCGCGCGCCCGGTCGAAGTACCGTGGAGCACGCAAAGCCGCTCGAGCGACTCGCGATTCGCCTGAATCTGCGCATCATCGAGCCCTTGTGCCGACGCGTCGGACACGATTTGATCGAAGTGCCTGGTGAGCACAGCCACCAGGCTCGGGGCGTCCGCGGCCAAGCCGAACCGCACGGCCTGGAGCACTAGCGGATTCGACATGGCCAACCCAAACCGGAGAGCGTCAGCCACGATCCTGCGCCTCGAAAGCTCGAACACGGTTCTCGGCACACTCACGCCCAGGAGCGCCTCTTCGATCTTGTCCGGGCTGCTCCACACCTCGAGGCGCGACAACCGGCGCAAGGCCTCGGCGGCTGTGGATGCGTCGTCCTCGAGGATGAACGGATGCTCGATCGGACCCACAGAGACCGGGATCGTACGGCAGGCGTCCACAGCATGTTCCCAGCGCTCAGTCGGCGACCGCGGAGCGAGCTCAGCCCGCCCGATGATCATCTTGGCGTTGGCGGCGCGGGGCGCTTCGACGCGAAACGAGCGTAAAAGCTGACGTTGGCCGCTGTACACGACGACGGTCGCATGGAAGTCACGCCGCAGGAGCTCCAGAATTCGACCGTCGGCGGAACGGACCGGGTTGAGATATGCCCGTCGCACCGCATGCGCGCCGTTGTCGGTGAGAGCGAGGATGCACACCGGAAGCTGGTCGACTGTCTTCAGCTGAACCAGCAGGTCGCTGCTCGCTTCCGTAAACGCCTCGTGATCGTCCTCGGTGACGTGAACGAAAATCCAGAGCTCGTCCTCGTCGATCAGTGGGGCGAGCTCGGCCGGCGCGCGATCCCAGAACCCAGCAGGCGGCAGTAGACCCGCAAGCCGGGGGTAATAGCTGGCGATGACCGGGGTCCTGTCGACCGGCTCGAGCTCGGTGGCATCAACATCCATCGTCTCTGCATCGTCGATGTGCCTGCGGAGCCCGTGGCGGCCGAAAACGATCGCAAAGTGACGGACGTAGTCGGGCACGTCCTCGTCGTGCTCCTTCATGAGCGAGTCGAGTAACTTCGCGCGCTCCGAAAGCTCTCGGCTGCGAGCCCCGTGCGGAATCACCAGAACGAAGTCCTGCGCGTCCGGGTCGTGGTAGATGAACGGCACCTCGACGACCTCGCCGTCGTCGAGCCTATGCAACGTGCCGTGTAGCGCGGGCTCTCGGAGCTCCGGATGCTCCCGCACGTTGACCACCCGAAATACGTCGATCTCGACGGGTTCGCGATCGGTACGAAACACGCGAACACCCTCCATACGGGTGCAACCTGCGGGCCCTGTATAACGTTGGTAAGTCAACGCCCTCGGACTAACGCATTCGCCGACCGATGGCCAGTTTGGCGAAGCGCGCTATTGTAGCGACGCGATGGAAACCAACACCGCTGTCATCGACCTCAGCGTGGCCTGTGTCACGTCGGTCAAGAACGCCTCAGGGATGGTGCTCGACCTGACTCAGGACACCCTCCCCATTCTCGACCACTACGCCGGCCTCATCGACTCGCCACGCGACGAGATCACGTCGCTCGTGGCTCCGATGTGCGGCGCCTATTTCGGAGAGCTCCTGGTTCGTCAGCTCGAAGACGGACAGTGGGTGACCGACCCAGAAGACTTCACGAGCTGGCGGCTGCGCTTCGATCGATGCTCGCTGACCTTCAACCCGATCGGCATCGCCTTGGAGGTGCTCCTCGGCCAGGAAGTTCCGGACTGGGGCGCAAACCTACAAACCGCGCCGCAGGACGGGCTCCGGGTCAAAAAGGCGCTCGAAGTGTTCGGCGACGTGCGCGATCGCGATTACTACACGTTCACGGTGCGCTTCGAAGCCATCGAGCAAGCGTATCTGAGTTTGCTGAGTAATCCCGCAGGTATGGCCCCGCAGCCTTGACATGGGACGACCAGCCTCCATATTTTCCCAAGCTCCTGGAAACACACACGTTTTCGAGCTTGGGCTGTGACGGACTCACCAACACTAGCAATCGAGCAACCGGGCTGTGAGGAGCTACTCACCACCGGTGACATGGCGCGGCTCAGCGACAGCACGCTGCGCACGGTGCGCTTCTACGAGCAGGAGGGGTTGATCGAGCCGGAGCGCCGTAGCGCGTGCGGCCATCGCCTCTTTTCGGGGCGTGAGTTGATGAAACTGCAACTGTCCCTAGACCTCCGGGAGGCCGGGCTGTCGCTGCAGAACATCAAAGATCTATTTTGCCTCAAGTCCGACTGCGATTGTCCCGAAGAAGCCAGCCGACGGATGTCCCACGTGTTGAGCGAGCAGATCGACGCCATGCAACACAAGATCGCGAAGCTCCGAAAGCTGCGAGAGGAGCTCACTGCCATGGTGTCCGTACTGACGGAGTGCCAGTCGTGCGACGAAGGGAATTTTCCCCTTGCCTGCGAAAAGTGCGACGTGCTCGGCAGCCCAGAATTACCGCGGGCGTTGCAGGTGCTCTGGCACGCATCCGAATAGAGGCTCGAATGGAATGGCAACCGAGCACCCCTCTGTCCGCTGAGGAGCTGGCCAGGCTTCCCGTGTTTCCTCTGCCTCGCGTGGTCTTCTTTCCGGGGACGGCACTTCCGCTTCATTTGTTCGAGCCGCGGTACACGGAGATGATCGAGGATTGCCTCGACAGCGGCTGCTCTGCGATGGCGGTGGCTCTGCTCGCCCCGGGCTGGGAGGACCACTATGAGGGAAACCCGGAGATGCACGAGATCGCGGGCGCGGGTCGTATTGTCGCGCACCAACGACAGGCCGACGGCACCCATGACGTCATCCTGCACGGTCTCAACCGGGTTCGCCTGCACGAGCTTCCCAACGAGGGTCACGCCTATCGCTGCGCCCGGGCGGAGCCCATCGACGACGTCGGCGCCGCATCATCCTCGGATGTCCTCGCGATGATGGCGTGCGCGACGCGCGTTGCAGCTAAGGTTCGCGAGCGACAGCCAGACTTCGCCCTGCAGGTGTCCGCTGATCTCGCCCCCGCACGCGCCGCCGACGTCGTCGCCGACCAGCTAGTCGTCAACCCAGTAGAGCGACAGCGGATCCTCGAGACGAGCGACGTCCGCGAACGTATCGGCCTCGTCACGGAGTCGGTCGCATCGTTACTGGCGCAGCTCCGCGAGGCCCATGCACCCTCGTAACCCCGTAAAGACAGTGCTGCGCGCTGTTCACGGGGCTTCGCCCAGCAGTCGTGCAGCTGGGGTGTTCATGATTGCGGGGGCGGATGGAACGTGTCCCCGGCGTGTGGTACCGAGGCTGTTCACATGAGCGACTCTGGCCAGCACAAACCGACCGTGGAGCGATACGCCGAGGCTGACTTGCCCTCGCGCTTCGGCCCGTTCCGGATCGTCGTGTATCGCGAGCTCGGTGGAGACAAGGAGCACCTCGCCGTCATCGCCGGGGACGTCGAAGGCGCCGAAGATCTGCTGATTCGCGTGCACAGCGAATGTCTGACAGGGGAAGCGCTTCACTCTCTGCGGTGCGATTGCCGGGACCAGCTCGACCTGGCGCTCGAGCGCATCCAAAGCAAGGGCACCGGCGCCGTCATCTACCTTCGCCAAGAAGGTCGTGGCATCGGGCTTGGCAACAAGATCCGTGCGTACGCCAAGCAGGACGAAGGCCTCGACACCGTCGACGCGAATCTTGCCCTGGGCTTTGAAGACGACCAGCGCGGCTACCAAGTCGCTGCCGACATGCTCCGCGACCTAGGGGTCCGCTCCGTCGCGTTGATGACGAACAACCCACGTAAGGTGGCGGGGCTCGAGCACGGCGGCATCAAGGTGACGCGCCGCGAGCCCCACGAGGTCGAGGCCCACGAGCACAACCGCGAATACCTGAAAACCAAACAGGATCGACTCGGCCACCTCGGCACCAACGGCGACCCCGACTGACGCCGACGCTGGCACTGGCACCGGCACCGGCACCGGCACTGGCACTGGCGCTGGCACTGGCACTGGCACTGGCACTGGCACTGCCGTACGCTCCCGGCGTGCGCAACGGGAAAATCAGCCGGCTCCTCGTCTTCGTAATGGCGGTCTCGGCCCTCGCGGCGTGCAGCAAGACGACAACCAGTATCCCACTGAGCTGGCGGAACCCAGATTTCCAGCACACGGCTTTCAAGAAGTTGTTCATCATCGGGGTCGGCGAGAACGAAGGCGCGCGGCGGCTATTCGAAGACACATTTGCCAAAGCGCTCGCGTACGAAGGAACCTCGGCCCAAGCGAGTTGGGGCCAGTTGCCGCAGAGCACCCAGCTGACCGAAGAGCAGGTCCTCGGCGCGGTCGAAGGCGGCGGCTTCGATGGCGTGCTGGTCACCCGCCTGCTGAGTGTCGACCAGAGTGAAGAATACGTTCCCGGGTCGACGTACGTCGTCCCCCCCACCTACTACGGGCACGGGTACTACGGCTACTACGGCAGCAGCTACGACGTCGTGCACCAGCCGGGCTACTTCAAGACCAACACGACGTTCCGAATCGAGACAAACCTCTACGCGGTCGCGGGCGGCGGCCTGGTGTGGTCGGGCCAATCCCAAACACTCAACCCGGAATCGCTCACCGACGTCATCGACTCGATGACCGCAGCCGTCGCAAAGAAACTCAAACAGGAAAAGCTCATCCCATGACCAAGACCCGACCCAGCAAATTCTTCGTCTTCCTCGTCGCGCTTTCCTCCCTCGCAGCGTGCAGCAAGACCACAACCAACATCTCCCAGAGCTATCGAAACCCTGGCTTCGAAGAGACGGTCTTCAAGAACCTCCTCGTCATCGGGGTCTCCGAGAACCAGGAAGGCCGACAAGCCTTCGAGGACGCCTTCGCCAAGGCGATCGCGGATGAAGGCGGCGGGGCCCAGGCGAGTTGGACTCTATTGCCGCAGAACACACAATTGGAGGAGGAGCAGATCCGAGCCGCGATCGAAGCCAAGAACTTCGATGGTGTGCTCATCACACGCCTGCTGAGCGTCGACAAAGACCAGGACTACGTGGAGCCGAAGGCCTACAACAACCCGAAGACGACATACTACTCTGGCGGCGGCTACTACGGCCGCGGCTACTACGGTGGCGGCTACTACGGATTCTACGGCACCACGTACGCCAAGGTGCACGAGCCGGGCTACTTCGAAACCAGCACGACGCTCCGATTGGAAACCAGCCTCTACTCTCTCGCCACCGACGGCCTAGTCTGGACAGGCCAATCCGACACAGTCGACCCAGAATCCATCCCCGACGCCCGCGCCTCGATGACCGCCGCCGTCGCCAAACGGCTCAAAGAAGAGCGGCTGATCCCGTAAAAGGGATCAGTCCCCTCTTCCGCCCATGCAACAAACGCTTGCGTGAAGAACCCCGCGCCCACCGGCAATCGGATGGCGTCGGAGGCAACTGCGCCCAACAGCCCCACCCGGGTTGGCGTATGTCGGCGGAGGTGAAGGTCACCGCCGATTTGGCCGCGCCAAACCGTTGAAAACACAGCCGACGAGCTCGGCTCGATTCGTGCTCTGCATCTCATGCATGACCCAACCACGCATGGTCCTCCGAGGCGAAACGAGCATGGTCACCCGCCGCACCCTCCGCCGACATCACCTCTTCCGCCCCGACCCCGCAATCGCCCAGCTCTATCTCTACACGCTTGGCGTATGTGCCAAGGAGTTTGGGATACAGCTCCATGCGTTCGTGCTGATGTCGACCCACGAGCATCTCGTGGTGACCGACACGAACAAGCGGCTCCCGGACTTCCTCCAGCGCCTTCATCGCCTGGTGGCCCTCGGAACCAAGGTCCTGCGCAAGTGGGAAGGCCCGGTGTGGGACCACGAGCGCTCTTCCGTGGTGCGCCTGATGACCGAACGCGCCGTGATCGAGAAGATGGCCTACGTGCTTGCCAATCCGGTCAAGGCAGGACTGGTACAGCGCGCAGCGCACTGGCCCGGGGTCACCGTGCTGCCCCAGGAACTTGGGCGCCGAACGTGGAAGATCAAACGGCCAGAGGTCTACTTCAAGGCTGACAACTCGAAGTGGCCCGACGAGGTGGAGCTGACTCTCACGCTGCCCCCGACACTCCAAGGACTCTACACCGACACACAAATCCGGGACGCCGTTGCCCTCGAGCTCACCCACCAAGAGCGACTCGCGCGGGCGGACGTGAAGAGGCGTGGCTGGCGAGTGCTTGGCACGAAGCAAATCCGACGGATGTCGCCCTACCGTCGCGCCAAGAGCTTCGAACCCATTCGGGGTCGGAACCCCGCGTTTGCCGTGGGGCACGGACAACGCAGAGCATTCTTTGCAGCAGTCGCTGAGTTGCGGGCATTTCGTCGCGCGTACCGAGCTGCACTCGAGCTATGGCGTGCGGGCCTCCGCCAAACCGTATTCCCGGCAGGCACCTGGGCGATGCGTTGCATACACGCCGCGCCCGTCGATACCGGCTAACGCCGGAGCAAAACGGCGGCAGCTGGCAGGACTCGAGAGGTCGGCAACGGACAGCTGCGTCCTCAGCCCCATTGCTTCACCGACAGCGTCACAAACGAGGCCGCCGCGCGCTCGAATGACCGTCCACCAGCGTACAAGTCGCAGTTGTACGAGGTGCTGGAACGTGGATACCCACCGGCTGACAGGCAGCCGGTGGGTATCATGAAAACTCAACCCGGGTCGGGTTGTTATGAAAGCTCAACCGTGGTCGGGTCGCTGATACCCACCGGCTGACAGTCGGCCGGTGGGTATCCTGAAAACTCTGAAGACTCAACCGGGGTGGGGTCGCCCTCGCCCTAGGTCACGGAG
>QMMB01000125.1 GCA_003647035.1 Deltaproteobacteria bacterium
AGATCGTCCGCGGCTCCGGTCCCTTGGGCGATGCGGGAGGCGCGCAGGCCCTGAAGTAGCGCTCCGGCCCGCGAGGCCTCGGTGGGCGCCAGCGCGGCGAGGCCGAGCCAAGCGTCACCGGCCAGAGCGCCTTGTGCACCGAGCGACCCGCGCAGCGCTCCATACGTCGCGCCAAACCCGCCAAACGTCTCGGGGGGCGCCGTGCCGGCAACCGCGAGGACCTCTTCGGCGGCCGAGCGCTGATCGATCTTGGTGAGCCGAGTGGGTGTTGACAGTAGAGCAACGGCCGCGGCGACTGCGGAGCTAGGGTGCTCGAGTCCTTGCTCGTAGGCCGCGCTTGCATCGGCGTCTCCGTCTGAGCTCAGGGCGTCGCCGTGAAGCAACGCGAAGAGCTCTGGTACTCCCCCGCCGAGATCGGCGTTCGAGAGAAGCGCGTAGGCTCGCACTCTCGCGCCGACGTCATCTTGACGCCGAGCGACGTCGAGCAGGGCGAGGGCGGCCGAGGGCGACTCCGGGGCTTCTGCCAGTGCTTGTTCGTACGCACGTTGAGCGGCCCCGAGATTTTCGTTCCGTTCGGCCGTTGCGCCGGCGAGGAGAAGCGAACCCTCCCCAAGGGCGGCGCCCGGCTCACCCTGAGACCGCTCACGAGCCAAGGACACTACGTCTTCGGGACGTCCGCCTTCACGCAGTACCTCGGCGAGCAACATGACGATGTAGCGGTCGTCGGGCGCGGCGCCCAATGCCTCCCGAAGAACACGCTCCGCCGCGCCCCAGTCGCTGCTGCGCGCGTAGGCATGTCCTGCCGCGCACAGGTGCCCGACGTGTGCGTCTCCAGCGTTCAGCCGAGCGATGGACTCGTGGGCTTTGGCTAGCAAGCTGGTGTTGCCGGTCCACGCGGCCTGGGCTCGAGCGACATGTGCCGCCCAAGCCCGGCAGTCGGCGTCCTCAATGGCGTCGCGTAGGAGCAGCTGCGCATCCTCAGTGGCCCCGAGGGCATGTTGAGTCACGTCGTATCTAGTGAAGGCAAGCGTCGCGCGTTCCGCAGGCTCGATGTCGCATTGGAGCAGCTCGTCGCACCGTTCCAGGATCTCGCGGGGTTGTGTGGCGGCGAGCGCTGCACCCAGAGCCTCGCGCAGGATTCGTTCTTTCGACGTCGCGGCAGTCCCACTGGCTTTGCTGTAGAGCGCCTGCGCCTGTGTCGAGGTGGTCGAGCTTCCGGCCGCCAACTGTGCCGCGTGCCACGCCATTCGAGCGCGCGAGTCTCCCTCCCCACTTTGTGCCTGCGCGCGAAGTCGCTCGGAGCGTTCGGCTTGCGCGGAGGCGTCCGCGCACCGGATCAACCCGACGTCGAGCGCCGCTTGCGCGTAGGCGGAATCGGGGTAGCGGGTGGCCGCGTCACGGAGGGTGTCCAAGGCGCGCTGGCGATCTTCGCTCGACAGTGCGCGACGCACCTGGTGCACCACGAACGCCGGATCCGCTGGCGCCGTGGAGAGGAACCAACCGGAAGCGCGCTCCAACGCAGCAGGCTTGTTGCGACGTTGTTCGATGCGCAACGCTTGCAAACGGATGGCCCTCCGGTCTGGGAACAGACGCAACGCCGCTTCGATGTAGCCCGCGGCAGCATCCGGGTCGTCGAGCCGCTTCGCGCTATACCCCGCCGCCTCCTGCCACAGGAACGCCGCCATTGAGACACGCTCGCCCTCGGGGACCGAAAGGTTCAAGGGGTCGGACGGCTCGTCCGCGTCGGCCGCCGCTTCGAGCAGGCGTGCCATCGACGTCGTCGCACGGATCAAGACGTCCCAGCGTCCGTGTTCCCCAGCTACCTGGCGCTGCAACGACCTGGCTTGCCAGACGAGTGCCTCGGAGTCGCAAGCGCGTTCGAGCGCCTCGATTGCGTCGTCCGGGTGGCCCGCCTCTAGTTCGTTCAAGGCAACGTCCATCCACAGGGCCGCTCGAAGGCTCGCGTCTGCGGCATGCTCTGCTTGGGCGCGCAACGCGTGTCGTAGCGCCTCCTGGTCACCTCGCGCCTCAGCAAGCCACTCGAGAATCAGAGCCGGCGCGACCGGCGCCGGAGATCGGGCGATCGCCTCTTGCAGAAGCGACACCCAATCCTCCGATCGAACCGCCAAGTCCATGAGCGCCGCACCACTGACCGCCGCGCTTGTCGCCGTGGCTACTTGCTCGGACTGAAGCGCGGATAGGTTGTATCCGTCGTTGGCGCGCTCCGCGATGCGAAGTTGGGCGATCAGGGCTGGTTGGAAATCGGGCGCCGCCGCGTGCGATTGCCCGTAGTGGTCAATCGCGTCCGGCATACGATCGAGCTCGTGCTCGTAGAGTGCGGCGACTTGGTAGAGGATCGCCGCCTGGTTCGCCGGCTCGGTTTCTGCGTCGAGCTCCCGGCGCAGGTTCGCGATGCGCATCTCGACCAAATCGAGCTTGCGTCCAGCCCCCGGCGGGCGTGAAGCACGTGGCGGGCGTGAAGCGCCTGGCGGGGGTGGTGGCGGATTTGCGTTCATCGGCCGCCCCCCGGCTATGCGAGTGTCCAACCGCCGTCGATGACCATGACATCTCCCGTCACATAGTCCGATTCGTCGGAAGCCAAGAAGACGGCTGCTCCTGCAATGTCTCGGGGCTGGCCGACCCTTCCCGCCGCCGTTCGATCGACGATGCTCGATCGAATGGAGTCGTTGTCGACCAATACCTGCGCAAACTTGGTTTCGATCAAGCCCGGTGCGATCGCGTTGACCCGAATGCCCGCGCCGCCAAGCTCCATCGCGAGTGTCTTGGTCATCGAGATCACCGCGGCCTTGGTCATTGCGTAGACGCCCTGCATCGGCGCAGCCATCGTGCCTACGACGCTCGCGATGTTCACGACCGACCCTTTGGCCTTCCGCTGCTGCAAGTGGCCCGCCACGAGCTGGATCATTCCAAAATAGCCCTTCACGTTGACCTCGAAGGTCTTGTCCCAGGCGCCCTCGTCTATTGTCAGCATCGGCCCGAAGTGCGGGTTGGTCGCGGCGTTGTTCACCAGGATGTCCACCTTGTCGTAGGCCTTCAAGGCCTCTGCGAGCATCTCTTCGCGCTGGCTGCGGTGCCCGGCGTGGCATGCGATCGGCGTTGCCTCGCCGCCGTTTGCGCGGATCTCGTCGGCCACGGCCTGCAGGCCTTCGATCTTTCGCGAAACGAGGATCACCTTGGCCCCCTCTTCGGCCATGTAGCCGGCGATGGCGGCGCCGATGCCTCGGCTTGCCCCTGTGACGATCGCCACCTTGTCCCGTAGCCGCTCAGTCATCTCGTCCCCTCCTTTAGTTTGACACGTATAGCGCTCCGTAGGGTGGTTTTGCCAGCGCGATCTGCACGGGGGGCTTGCGCTCGCCGTGTCCTGAGCAAAACTGGCCTGTCCTGGTTTGCCGGAGAGGTTGCCCTGACGCTGTCCTACGACATTGCCGCGATTATCGTGGGTTTCATCGCTGTGGTCTGGGGGGCGGATCGCTTCGTGTACGGATCGGCCGGGCTCGCGAGCAACCTGGGGGTTAGCCGCCTCGTCATCGGGTTGACGATCGTGGCCTTCGGCACGTCGGCGCCCGAGATGTTGGTTGCCGGCATGGCAGCCGCAGCCGGCAGCCGCGAGATAGGCATCGGAAATGCCATCGGCTCGAACATCACCAATGTGACACTGGTCCTCGGCGCGGCCGCCCTCGTACGTCCACTGCGTGTTCACTCTCGCTTGATCATGCGGGAGATTCCCGTGCTCTTCCTGTGCATGGGGGTCGCGTGGTTCTTCCTGTCGGACGGCGAGTTCACCCGGACGGAAGGCTTCATCTTGCTGTCCGGCATGTTCGCGTTGATCGCCTGGATCGGAATGCAGGGCCGTAAACAGCAGGCCGAGGAGCCGGAGGCGTCTGTTGGAGCGTTCGCGGAGGACGACATTCCCGACGCACTGCCCACCGCCAAGGCCGTGGCTATCTTCTTGGTCGGCCTGGTCTTTCTGCTGCTGGGTTCGCGACTGCTGGTGTGGGGCGCGGTGGGGATCGCACGCGACCTCGAGGTCACCGAGCTGGTCGTAGGGCTCACGTTGGTGGCGCTCGGGACGAGCCTTCCCGAGCTCGCTGCCTCCGTCGCCGCCGCGCGCCGTGGCGAGGATGATATCGCGGTCGGAAACGTCATCGGTTCCAACATGTTCAACTTGCTGGGCGTGCTCGCGCTGCCCGGAATCATCGCCCCAGGAGCGGTGAGTGGCGTCATCATCACTCGCGACTTTCCGATCATGGCGGGCGTGACGCTGCTGCTGTTGTTGATGGCGTTGAACGAGCGTAATCACATTGGCCGCAAACGAGGAATCACCCTCATCCTCGTCTTCATCGCCTACTTCGTGGTGCTGTTCCTGAACCCGTCGCTGCCCAGCTCGTTTACTTAGGCGTCACGCCTCCACACGAGGCTCATGTTGTTGGCTGGCATGCCGACCTGCTCTTCGAGCGCGAAACCCGTTCGCTCACCCAGCTCGACGAGATCATCGATATCGCGGACGCCCCAGTGTGCGTTGCGCGATCGAAGGCTCTGATCGAAAGCCGCGTTGCTCGGCGCGGTGTGCTCGCCGTGGAGGCGATACGGGCCATACGTAAACAGAGAAGAGCCGCCCCCGAGCAGTTTGCTCGCGCCCCCGAAGAGCGCTTCGGTGCTCTCCCACGGCGAGATGTGGATCATGTTGATGCACACCACAGCGTCCGCTTCGGCCAGGGGCCACCGCGGCGACCGTACGTCGAGCTCGAGTGGGGCGAGGAGGTTGTCGCGGGCCGTGTCGGCGACCCAGGCGCCGATGCTCCGTAGGGCTTCTGACGACGTATCAGTCGGCTGCCACCGGAGCGCCGGCAGCTGCTCGGAAAAAAAGATCGCGTGCTCGCCTGTTCCGCTCGCCACTTCGAGGACGAGGCCGGTAGGCGGAAGTACTCGGCGCAGCACATCGAGGGTCGGTTGCCGATTGCGTTCGGTCGCAGGCGCGAAACCCTTTGCCATCGCGATTGCATAGCCCATAACCTGCCGTCATCGAACCGACGGAGCGGGACTGGAGGGGAAGGGCGGCCTGGGGGCTGATCGTCGTCCTATGCCTCGGGGGGCCGTGGCTGACGCGCGTCTTATTGCTGCGCGAGAAGCATCTGCCCCTCGCTCCATTGGATTTGCGTGGCGCGCTCGCCGACGCCTCGGTTGCGCTCCTCATCGTGGGCGTCGCGGGTGTCTTTTTTGCGACGCGCCGCTGGTGGGGGCGCGCGCTCGGGCTCGTGATGGTGGTCTCTCTCGTGTGGGTGAGCTTTGCGATGTACGAGTTCATCTCGGTCTTCGATTCGCTCTACGCACTCAGCCATGCGGGATTCCTCGCCGACTCCACGTTTATCGGCGGCTCGGTGCGTCACCTGCAGCACCCGGTGCTTCTCGGTTCACTCACGGCGTTGGCCGTCGCGGCCGGGTTGTGGGCGCGCGTCCCGGGGCAGCGCTGGTGGCGGGGGTGGGGCGCCGCCTTCGCGTTGAGCGTGTTCGGGCAGTTTGTCATTCCGGCCTCTCGCGGGCACGACGAGTGGCGACAGCGGCACGCGGTGCAGGCGAATCTCTCCTTTTGGCCGGCGTTCGGGGCGACGGGCTCGGGTTCCATCAGAGAGGACCTGGGCGATGTTTTTCGAGGCGACCTGAGCGGAAAGCGATGGGCAGGTCCCCTGTCCGGACGGCCCAACGTCCTGCTCATTCTTATCGAAGCGGCCTCGGGCGCGCACCTGCCCTCGGTGGCCGCCGCGCAGGGGGTCCAAAGTCGGACCACGATGCCCAAGCTCGATGCGCTGGCCCAACGCCACATCTTTTTCACCCGGCTCATCTCGCACCAGAGGCAAACCAACCGCGGTGAGTACGGGATCCTGTGCGGGGACTATCCGAAGCTCCTGACCGATCAATCCAAGATGAGCGAACAGGTCTACGGCGCGGCGCATCGATGCCTTCCCGAAGTCCTCCGTGATGAGGGGTATGCGACGGCCTATATCCAATCGGCGCCGCTTGCCTTCATGATGAAGGACCAGTTCATGAAGAAGGCTGGGTTCGAGGAATTGGTCGGAGACCCTTGGTTCGGCCAGAGCTACGCGCGCACCGATTGGGGCGTCGACGACAAGGCGTTCTTCGAGCAATCCCTCCGCCGGGTGCTCGAGCTCCACGCCGGCGATCGGCCCTTTTTTGCGACGCTGCTGACCGTCGGCACGCATCATCCGTTTACGGTTCCAGATGGAGCCACGGCCGAGGGAGCGCGGAGTCGGCAGGAGCGTGCTTTTCGATGGGCGGACGACGCCCTCGCCGAGTTCGTGACGCAGCTCGAACAGCACGGGGTGCTTCGCGATACCGTCGTGATCATCACGTCGGACGAGTCGACTGGGCTCGTTCAGGCAGCGAACCCGACGCAGAGGTTGCTCTCGCAAAGCTGGTCGTTCGCAGTCGTCATGGTGCCCGAGCGGCAGCCGAAGCGGATCGACACGCTCTACGCGCGCGTCGACACCGCGCTTTCGGTAATGGGTCTCCTCGGCTTGGAGCTGCAGGCGGAGCGTTTCGTCGGACGAAGTTGGTGGTAGAATTACGACACCCCGCGTCACTTGTTCGCGGGGAACACGTATGCCCGAAGCGTGATCATGTGGCAGCCGTCCGGCACCGCCATCGTGTGTGGCGAGTCGTTTCGGAGCTGCATGCGCTCGATTCCCGTCGACGATCTGGTGTTCGGTCCGGAGCGGCAGAGCGAGCCAGCGTCGGCCCGTGAGCGGCAGTTCTTGACCGAAGTGGCCCGACTCACGCGCTCTGGCCGCGGAGACATGACGGAGGTGGGGGAGCTCGATCTGTGGACCGAGGGCGTGATGTCGGTGCCGGCCGACGCGGGCAAAAAACTTCTAATCGGGGGCCAGTACCTACGCGTTCCGGGTGACACTACGCTCAGGGTGGACCTCGATCTAGAGGTCACGGGCGACCGAGCCACGATCGACTTTCACCAAGATGTCTTTCTCAATGGGTACGAGAAGTTCGCGCGCAAGGGAATTCAAGTCCGTGATGGGGAGCGTTGGCGACTGAGCTACGAGATCGGGGTTCCAAACGACTCGAGTCAATTGGTGGTGCAGTTGTACGCGACGACGATTTCCGGCGAGGCGGCGGAGATCGAGTTTCACGACGCACGCTTGTCGATGACGGCCGGTCGCGCGAAGTCGCGACAGGTAGTCGTCATTGTGGACGAGGTGGCGCCCGCCGATCCTCGGTGAGTTGAAGCCGGCACTGGATGCGTCGGAGTTGGTCCTGCTCCCAGCGTTGGAGCTCGCTGTGAAGGAGCTTGCTGGCTTGCAGGTTGGAAGTCCCTTCTTCGCGGCGCTCGCTAGGGTCGGTCTCGTGGTCGTAGAACAACGTGGTGTCGGCGCCACGATGGTGGATGAGCCGATAGCGGCCCTGCGCAATCGCGCCTTTGGGCTCGTAACCCTTACTTGCACGGCGAATGCCCCGGAGCCTCGCTCGAATTGCTGCATCGTCGAGCGAGGGGAGCCGGAAGCTAGCGAAGAGCTCCTCTCCGCGCACCGGGAACGCCTCGGAGAAGGACGCCCGGTCCGGCAAATTGGGGTCCAGCGTGAAGAGACTCTTCGCGGCGGTGTCCGACGGGATCGGTAGCCCGAGGAAGTGCAAGATCGTCGGCGCCACGTCGGCGAGACTCACACCGACGGCGGGCTTGGATGGTGCGAGCTGCGCGTGCCACAGCACCAGCGGAACGTCGACCATCCAAGCGTTCAAGTAGACGTGGTGTCCCCAGTACGACTTTTCCCCCAACGCTTCGCCGTGGTCCGAGAAGAAGACGACCAGGGTGTCGTCGAGCCACCCGTTGTCCGTCAAGTACCGCAATAGGCGGCCTAGCTCGCGGTCGAAGCGCGCAACTTCGCTCAGGTAGGCGTTCTTCTTTCCCTTGCCGTAGCGGAGCGCTCGGTGCGTTCGGTAGGGGTCGTGCGGCGCATAGTAGTGGACCCATGCCATCACGGAGGCCTCGTCGTCCCGCGCGGCTCCGAGACGGGCGATGAGCGCGTCGGTGGCGGCGGCGTCTGTCGGTGCGAACACCGTGTCGACGCCCGGCGCAAGGAACTGTTCGACGATCGGCAGACGAAACCATCGCACGTCGGGAAGGACGGCGAGCTGTCGATCGACGTGGGCGCGGGCGCGGGTGAAGATCGTGTCGGGCAGGGCCGGGGAAAGGTAGATCTCGGCCGGGCTCAAACCCGTGAACGCGCTCCCCATGGCGAACAGGGTCGCCGGGTAGGTGGACGTGGCATTGGTGAACGAGACACCCGCTCTTGCGAGGTGCGTCCGCTCTGGGGTAACCGGCCGTCCGTCGACCTGCATGCCCACGACGGCCGTACGAAGGGCGGCGGCCGCGACGATGCTCACGTTGCGGCGCTGGTCCGCCTCGATACCGCTC
>QMMB01000126.1 GCA_003647035.1 Deltaproteobacteria bacterium
CGTGCGCAGGAAACGAAAAACGTCTTCGAGCGGAAAGCTGTGGCTCGGCCCGAGCGACAAAACGATGGCGTCCTCCGTCGCGGCCGCCTGGAGCTCGACGTTGAAGCTGCGACAGAAGCGCTTGCGAAGCGACAGTCCCCACGCACGGTTGATCCGGCTTCCGAACGGCGCGTGAACCACGAGGTGCATCGCGCCGGTCTCGTCGAAAAATCGCTCCAGCACGACAGTATCTCGCGTCGGCATTGCGCCCAAGGCGACCCGCGCTGCAACCAAGTACTCCGCGACCTGCCGCGCCGCGGGCTCACCGATGGCCGTTTCGGCTTCGAGCCATGCGGTGACCGCATCGAGATCTTGATGCCGTTCTTCGATGCCCTCGCGGATTGCGTTCACCGAGATCGAGAGAATGTTCGCGCGCGAGGGCGCCTCACCAAACCAGAACGGCAGGCTAGGGGGCTTTCCTCTTGCGTCTGCGACGCGCACGACTCCGGGCTCGACTCGGAGAATTTGATACGAGACGTTGCCGAGCTGGAAAATGTCGCCGGCCATGCTTTCGATCGCGAAGTCTTCGTTCAGGGAGCCGACGCGAAGGCCCTCCGGCTCGAGGCGCACTTCGTAGTCGAAGTTGTCGGGGATCGCGCCGCCGTTCGTGATGGCGGTGAGGCGAGCGCTTCGCCGGGGTCGAATATGCCGGTTCACTTCATCGTGGTGGAGGAACGCGCCGCGGCGGCCCCGGCTCGTGGCGAAGCCTTCCGATAGGACGTTCACGCCTTGCCCGAACGATTCTTCGCTGAGCTCCCGGTACGGCCACGCGCGCCGTACCAATGCGAGCAGGTCGTCCTCACTCCACTCCCCGGTTGCAGCGCTCGATGCGACGATTTGCTGCGACAGGATATCGAGTGGCCCTTCGGGGATCTCGATGCGATCGAGCTCGCGCCGATTGACACAACGCATGAGCGCGGCGCACTCGACGAGGTCGTCGCGACTGAGCGGAAAGAGCCGCCCCTTGGGCGTGCCGCCGTGCCAGTGACCGGAACGGCCGACTCGCTGCAGAAAAGTAGCCACCGAGTGCGGCGAACCAAGCTGGCACACCAGGTCGATCTCTCCGACGTCGATACCAAGCTCGAGAGATGCCGTGGCGACCACCGCCCGCAGCTCGCCCGACTTCAGACGTCTCTCGGCGTCGCGCCGGTGCTTTCGCGCCCGGCTTCCATGGTGCGCGCTGACCTCGTCTTCGCCGAGGAGCTCGCTCAGGTGGCGGGTGACCCGTTCGGCCAAGCGTCGGGTGTTGACGAAGATCAGCGTGGTGCGGTGCGCGGTGATCAGCGCTGCCAGCTTCGCGTAGATCTCGTCCCACACTTCGAGAGACATCACGGTTTCGAGGGGGGAGCCTGGCAGCTCGACTGCGACGTCCATTTCGCGTTGATGGCCGACGTCGACGATGGTGCAGTCGGGCGCGACACTCGCGTCCACGCTGTCGCCGCGCGCCCCAACCAAGAAGTGCGCCACGTCTTCGATCGGATTCTGCGTCGCCGACAGTCCGATGCGGGTGATGTCTCGCCCGACGAGCGCCTCGAGCCGTTCGAGCGATAGGGAGAGGTGAGCGCCGCGCTTGTTGGTCACCACCGCGTGGATCTCATCGACGATTACCGTACGCACGTCCGAGAGCATTCGGCGGCCGCCCTCGCTGGTGAGCAAGATGTAGAGCGACTCGGGCGTCGTCACGAAGATGTGAGGCGGGTTCTTAACCATCTTTGTTCGCATGTGCGAGGGGGTGTCTCCCGTGCGCACGGCGGTTCGGATGTCGACGTCGGCATAGCCCAGCTCCTCCAGCGCCGCGCGGATGCCTTCGAGGGGCGCCTGGAGGTTCTTGTCGATGTCGTTGCTGAGCGCCTTGAGAGGCGAGATGTAAAGAACGCTGACGCGATCGTCCAAGCCTTCGCTGAGGCCGCGCTGCACCAGGTCGTCGATCGCACACAGGAACGCCGCGAGCGTCTTACCGGAACCGGTAGGCGACGCGATCAGGGTGTTGTTCCCCTCGCGGATCGCCGGCCACCCTTCCACTTGCGGAGGCGTAGGCTCGCCGAACGTTCGCTCGAACCATGTGACCACCGCAGGGTGAAAGTCGGAAAGGGGCATGGAGGGAAGGATCTAGGTCAGTGTCGGTGCCAGTGCCAGTAACTGTATGGTGCGGCTGAGTCACCGGAGGACGGCTCGGGACGGGCGTGCTCGCGATCGGGGGCCCCGTCGCCCGGGACCTCGAGTCGACATACGCCGAGGCGCCGACCCAATCGCTGTGCTGCCCATCCCGAGCCGTCCTCCTGCGTAGAAGTCGACGTACGTCAGCGTCGGTGCCAGCGGGGGTGTTTGTACGGGGTAAATGCCGCACCGAGAACGATCGCGTCTCGGATCGCTTGCGGATGTCTCAATGACGCGACCAAGGCTTCACCGATTGTGCGGGGCGGGCGTCGCCGAGAAGGCGCCACCTCTTGTTCCCGTTCGGCTCCGATCCCCACGATCGACCGTCTGGCGGCTGCCAAGATCTGATCATGGAGCGTTGGTTGCGCCGCCGCGGCCAATACCGCGCCTGCCATGATCCAGCGCACATCCGCGTCGACCGTGTGGCCGCCCGCGAGGCGGTCGCTGAGGCGTTCGACCTCCGCGTGTTCCGCGTGCAGATACGCGAAGCCCGGGATGTCGCGAAGGTGGAAGCCGTCGAGATCGGGCCAGCGGTCTTGTATGAGTACGTCGATGACGGAGTCCGCGATCGAGTGGAGCGCTTCGTCCGAGAGCCCGACCCATTGTCCGCCCAGGGGCAGGTAGTAGAGGCGCACGTCGGCGTGCTCGGCTTCCCATTGCTCCCACAAGGTGTCCGCCTCTTTGTGCCGGCCCAGGTGGTGCAGGACTCGCGTCGCCATGTAGAGCCGGAGCCGTGCGGGCGGATGTTCGTCGATCAGGGCATTGTCCTGGAGGATCGCCGCGGTTCGCTGCGGCGAGCTTGGATTGCGGAATGCGCGGCGCATCGTTTCTACATATGCGGGCCCCAACGTGACCGTGCCCATCACGTCCGCAAAGACCTCGGTGAGCCAAGCGCCGAAAAGCTGCCGGAGCCAAGCGCTATCGAGCTCGCTCGAGGACATCGGCAATTCGACTTCGTGCGGGAGGCGCAGTCGGGCGCGTAATTCACGATCGAGGGGTTCGAGGCTGTAGTAGAAGTCGTGAGCGACCTCGTGCGCGATTGCCGGCCAGCCCCAAAGGCTGTGCTCGAAGCCCACCGGCAAGCGGAGAGGCGCGACGCGCGTCGATGCGAAGCGTGGCACGATCGACAGGTCCCAGTCGCCGGTCACCACGACTGGCTGACTCGTCTTCAGGTCGAGCCCTTGTGCGTCTGCGAACGCGATGAGGGGCGCGTAGCAGGCGTCCGCCATCGCGTCCGCGTCCCCCACAAACGACGACCTGCCGTGCGTGCGCTGCTGCGCCATCGTCTTCAGGTACCTCAGGAGCGAATCGAGCCCGCGGAGAACGGTAGTTTCCTGGACGATCGTCGACAGCGTCGGGCTGCTCCCGAGGGAGCGGTCGATCGCTTCGAGACGGCCGAGCAAATCCTCACGCAGGGCGGGGACCAGGCGCTCCAAACGCGGGTCGCGCTGCGCGCGCACGAGCAGACGCGAGGCCTCCTCCCTCAGTTGATCGAGTTGCGCGCGCGCTGCGGCCAAAAAGTCCGGTTCGGTGGGCCGCGGTGCGACGGCGGGCTCGGGTCGCCGTCGTGGCTCGGGCGCCCGGGGCGGAGAGGGTCCCGGCCGCTTCGGGGCCGGCGCCTCTGCTGCTGTCTCGGATGATGTGCTGGCTTGCTCCTTTTTCCTCTTCCGACTTGCGAGCCATCGCTTGAGCAGCGGATAGACGATGTAGATCAGGATCGCGATGGTCCCGACCCAATCCTTGAGCAGTTCCTCCATCGTTCGTCAGCGCTTGCGCGGCCTTTGGTAGTTCAACGGACGGCGTTCGAGCGGGCCCTCGCCACGCTTCGCGATCAGGTCCGCCAAGATCAGGCGCGCCACGAAGGTCCGCGGTCGAGCCAGCAGGGGGGTTAGCCGCAGGGCCTTAGATACTGCCTTCATCGTCCGACCCGCCAGTTGATTTGCTGATCGAATCGCGCATCTCGGTGTCGGCAGCCACGTTCCGGAGGTTGTAGTAGTCTATCACCCCGAGGTTGCCTTCCTTGAGCGCCTCGGCCATCGCCGCGGGGATTTGGGCCTCGGCTTCGACGAGCTTTGCGCGCATGTCTTCGACCTTTGCGCGCATCTCTTGCTCGGCAGCAACCGCAAGCGCGCGTCGCCCCTCGGCGCGAGCCTGTGCCACCTGTTTATCCGCCTCGGCCTGTTCGGTCATCAGCTTGGCGCCGATGTTGGTGCCGACGTCGACGTCGGCGATATCGATCGAGAGAATGTTGAATGCCGTGCCGCTGTCCAAGCCGCGCGCGAGCACGTTCTTGGAGATGGCGTCCGGGTTTTCGAGAACCTCGGCGTAGGTCTGCGCCGAGCCGATCGTGGAAACGATGCCTTCGCCGACGCGCGCGACGACGGTCTCTTCGGTGGCTCCTCCGACCAGACGGTCGATGTTGGACCGAACGGTGATCCGCGTGACGACCAGAAGCTGAATGCCGTCCTTTGCGACTGCAGTGATTTTGGGTGTCGTGATGACACGTGGATTGACGCTGGTCTGGACGGCCTCGAGGACATCGCGGCCGGCGAGGTCGATGGCCGCCGCTTGCTTGAACTCCAACTGGATGCCCGCCTTGTCTGCGCTGATCAGGGCATTGACCACTCGCTCGACGTTACCGCCGGCAAGGTAATGAGACTCCAGCGTGTTCGTCGCAACCTCGCGGCCCGCCTTCACCGCGGCGATGCGTGGGTTGACGACGGCGCCTGGCGAGACGCGCCGTAAGCGCATGCCGATGAGCTCACCGAAGCCGACCTTCGCGCCGCTCGACCACGCCGCGACCCAAAGCCTGACCGGGATCAACCAGACGAACAGGACGAAGAGGACAATGATGAGGACAAAAATCAGAGCGACAGGTGCAAGCGACATGAGACTTCCTTTTTTTTACCTTACGTCCGAGGTGCGTACGACGACGCGCGTGCCTTCCACGGACATGACTTCGACTTCCTGGTTGCTGTCGACGTATTCACCTTCGGTCATGACATCGACTTCGTCCGATCCAAAGCGGACGCGCCCGATCGGCCGGAGAGGGGTGACCGTGATTCCTCGGCGCCCGACGAGCTCGCTCCGATCCTTCTGCGAGACTGCCTCCGCCTGGCTATGCTCGAGTACCATCTTCCGCCCGAGGCGGCTTTTGGGCAGCCAGTAGAGCATTGCACCGGCGGCTACGACTGAAACCCCACCAGTTACACCCCCCCAAAGGGGCCCAAGCTCCGTCCACGCGGCGATCGCCCCCGCCGCGAGCGCCAGCAAACCCAGGGCACCCGCGACGCCGAAGCCGGGGATTATGGCCACCTCGACGAAGACCAAGACCAACCCGAGCACGAGGACGGCGACGATGACGGCTATGGTCACTCCTCCCCCTCGGGACGCACGACGAGGGCGGGTCCGTCTCTGCCGATCACTCGGACACGCGACCCGCGAGCGATGAACTCACGCTCGCTCGTGGCTTCGTGACGGTCTCCGTCGACGACGACCTTTCCGGCCGGCCGCAGGTCCGTCAGCGCTTCGCCGGTTTGCCCGACGAGGTCGGACGCGCTTGGCGCGGAGAGGAAGCCTGTCTCGGCGTCTGCTAAGACCAGGCTCCTACCCATCGCGGTTTTCGTCAGCAACCGCATGAACACCAAGGCCAACACGAACGCACCGAGCAGTGAGAGCAGGACGCGGGTCATCGCGTCCGCAAGCACACCGGTCTCGAACGAGACGTCGAGCGGGATGCCGATCAACGCGAGCACCAAAGCGGCGATGACGAAGACCAGGCCGAGCACGCCAGGCACGCCGAGACCCGGCACGAAAAAGATCTCGACGATGACGAGAACGAGGCCGGTCAGGAACAGCAACGCCTCCTCCCACCCGACGAGATGCACGACCGCGTGGCCGCCGAAGAACAGCGCGAGTGCGATGAAGCCGACGAGCGTGAAGCCACCGACGCTGCGCGTGTAGAAGGCGACCATCAGTCCGAGCATGCCGACGGAAAGAAGCAAGCCGCTCACCGTGGGTTCCGTGAGCAAGCGCGCGATCTCCTCGCCCCAGTTCAGCTCGGCCGTCGTGATCTCCGGGCTGTCGAGGGTGAGTATTTGCATCACGGCGTCGAGATCTGCTGCCTTCGCGTCCGCCATACCCATCTTGATCGCTTGGTCGGTATCGAGGGTCAGTAGCTTGCCTGCTGCGACGATGCGCTTGATGACGACATCGGCGTCGACCATGGCTTCGGCGATGTCGCCGCGTCTGCCATTGGCTTCGGCGGTCGCGCGCATCTCCGCGCGCATGTACGACACCATTTTTTCGCCGACCGCTTCGGCTTTGCCGCCGGGCGCTGCCTGGATTGGGGTGGCCGCGCCGATCGTCGCACCCTCCGTCATGATGATGTTGTCACAGGCGAGGCTGATCAACGCGCCGGCGCTGATGGCGCGCGGATGGATGAAAGCGACAGTCCGTGGCTTGGCCTCGAGCAACGCGTCGCGAATCTGGATGGCCGCGTCGACACGGCCCCCGAGTGTGTTGACCTCGATCACGATCGCGACCGCGTCTGGGTTGGTCTCGATGGCCCGCCGGACGAACGCGGCCAGGCCGAGCTCTACGGTTCGATCGATTGCGATGACGACGACCTGGCTGCCGGCGGGTGCGTCCATCGGAAGCGCCTGCACGTCACCCTCGACGTTGGCGCTCGGAGCGGGGCGGTAGCCGCCATCGCCCTTGTCGCGCTTCTGGCCGAACCCGACCTGCGCGGTGCAAAGGAGCACGCTGGCGATTACAAAGCCGCGGAAGCTCAATCGCGGATATTTGGCCCACCTCACGCGACGCAACCTAGCTCCCTTGGGACCCTAGCTCAATGCCGTACTTCTTCAGAATCGTCCGAAAGAGCTTTTCACGGGCTTCGTTGGCGATAGCCTCCGGATTGGGCCCCGCATGATAAGCTCCCCACCTTCCGAAAGCGAGGACCGATGCCGCCAGTGCCCCCGAAAAATGCTGGACCCGTTCGAGAGGCGCATCGCTTCGAGGAGGCGCGACTCGATGCCTGGATGAGGGAGCACGTCGATGGGTACACCGGTGCGCTTCAGGTTCGTCAGTTCAAAGGTGGGCAGTCCAATCCAACCTATTGGCTTGCGGATCGTGAACGTCAGTACGTCTTGCGCAAGAAGCCACCGGGCAAGCTTCTGCAATCGGCGCACGCGGTTGACCGTGAGTATCGGGTGATGCGCGCGTTGGCCGAGACCGATGTGCCCACGGCGACCATGTACGCGCTGTGCGAAGACGATGCGGTTATCGGCACGTCCTTCTTCGTGATGGAGTACGTGCAGGGGCGCATCTTTTGGAACGTTCAGCTTCCGGAGCTCGAGGCGGAGGAGCGCGGCGCGATCTACGAAGAACTGGGCCGGGTCCTGGCGGCGATTCACAGCGTCGACCTCGGCGCGAGGGGCTTGTCCGATTACGGCCGGCCCGATGCTTATGTGGCGCGCCAGGTGAAGCGCTGGACCAAGCAGTATCTCGCCTCTCGGACCGCGGAGATCGAGCAGATGAACACGCTGATCGAGTGGTTGCCGCCCAACATTCCCGACGACGAGGCGACCGCGCTGGTCCACGGCGACTACCGGCTGGACAACTTGATCTTTCATCCAACGGAGCCGCGTGCTCTCGCTGTCATCGATTGGGAGCTCTCGACGCTCGGGCACCCGCTGTCGGACTTGGCCTACACGTGCATGCTGTACGACGTGATGCTGCCGAAGATCGGCGGCCTGGCGGGTGTTGACTTTGAAAAGACGGGCATCCCAACGGAGGACGCGTTCGTCGCCCGGTACTGCGAGCGCGTCGGCCGCGACGGGGTGCCGGACTTGCATTACTACAAGGCCTTCTCGCTCTTCCGCCTCGCCGCGATCGCGCAGGGCGTATACAAGCGCAGCCTGGATGGGCACGCCAGCTCCACGGAGGCGGCGATGTTCGGAGCGGCGGTGCCCCGCCTGGCCGGCATCGCGTGCGACTTGGTCGGAATTGGGTAGGAGGACAGAGCCCCGGACTTCTGGGTGGTCGCCCGGGGGCGGCCCGTCTGCTAGCTTCGCCGCGCAACGATGATTCCACGCTACAGCCCCGCCGAATTCCAAGCTCTTTGGTCTCAGAAACGCAAGTATGAGGCCTGGTTTGACGTCGAGATCGCCGCGTGTCACGCGATGGAAAACGCCGGTGTCGTTCCCGGGGGGACTGCCGACCAGGTCGCTGGGTTTCGCGAAAAGCTCGACCCGGACGCGA
>QMMB01000127.1 GCA_003647035.1 Deltaproteobacteria bacterium
GATGGGCAGCACAGCGATTGGGTCGGCGCCCCGGCGTATGTCGACTTGAGGTGCCGGGCGACGGGGCCCCCGATCGCGAGCACGCCCGTCCCGAGCCGTCCTCCGGTGACTCAGCCGCACAACACAGCTGCTGAGACCGACACTGGCACCCGCATCAGGTCGCGACGGGCAGTCGTACCTTCAACGCGGCCCCGCCCTCTTCCCGGTTCGCCGCCTCGATCGACCCCCCCAGCCCCTCGACGATCGTGTGACAAACCGCGAGGCCCAAGCCGGTGCCCTGCCCGGGCGCCTTGGTCGTCACGAACGGGTCGAACACTTGCTCGATGATGTCCCGGTCGATGCCTGGCCCGTCGTCTTCGACGATCAGCTGGACGACACCCACGCCGTTGGTCGCCCGCAATTCGATCCGCCCCTTGCCATCGAGGGCGTCTGCCGCGTTGAACAGCAGATTCAGCAACAACTGTCGCAAGCGTTCGTGGTCGCCACGAACCCGGGGGAGCTCGTCGTCCAGACGCAGAGCGATGTCGATGTCGTGGAAACGCGCTTGGCGGTCGATGAGCTTGACTGTGTCGCTCACGACCTGCGAGAGGTCCGCGGAGGCTTCGATTCGACCGTCTTGGGCCGGTGCGTTCCGCGAGAAATCGAGGAGATCGCGAATAGTGTAGTGGATTCGCTCAGCCTCGCCTTGAATGCGGGCCAGGAACTCGCGCTCCTCTTCGGGGTCGAGGTCCCCGCTCTGCATCAGGTCGAGCAAGCCTCGGATCGCGGCGAGCGGGTTTCCGATCTCGTGCGCGACACCCGCCGATAGCCGTCCGACCGCCGCCAAGCGCGCGCTTCTGACCAACTGCTCTTGCGCGGCCGTCAGCTCATCGGTTGCACGCTCGAGATCGCCGAGTCTGTCTTGAAGCGCCGCACGGTCCTCGCGCAGCAGCGCCGCCATCTCGTTGAACGATGCAGCCAAGCGTGCGACCTCGGCGGCACCTTGTACCGGAACGCTGGTATGCAGCCTGCCCGCGGCCAGACGCTCGGAGGCAAGTCGCAATCGATCGATCGGCCGCACGATGAAGTACGTCAGCAAGACGTAGGTTAGCAGCAGCACGGTGGCCGCCGTTAGACCCAGGTAAAACAAAGACAAGCTCAGCCGTGCCGCGTCAGCTCCATAGCTCGCAGGCACCCAGACCCGCAGCTCGACTCCCGTCGCGGTCGTCACCGTCAGGTCGGGGTCGCCGTCGAGCACCCCCCAGGATCTCTGCAGGCCCCGCAGGGTGTGGATCTCCACGCGTTCGACCAGACCTTCTTCGAGCATGCGGCCAACCGCCTCGTCGCTCAGCCCTTCGCCCGCAGCACCGGCGCCCGCAGCCAGGGCTTGGGCCAACCCTGCCGCACGCGTCTGCCGCTCTAGGACGTTCTCGCTCTCGTCGAGCCGCGCCGTCACGAGACTGAGCAACACGAATGCCGCGCCGAACGCCACGATCAGCGCGAGCATGAGTTGGCTTCGAAGCCCCAAGCCGAACGGACGCCCCATAGGTACAGTCTACAGCGACAATCTCTTGACCTGCCACGCGGGCCAGTGCATGGGGGAATCATGACACGGGGCGCCCGTCTAGGGGTGATCATCGGCTCATTGCTGGTCCTCTCGTCCTTCTGCGCGTCTGCGAGCGCGCAACACCAGGGAGATGGGCTCTATGGCCGCTGGGATCGCGGGCTGACGCTCTCGTTTGGCGCCGGACCTGGCGCGACGTGGCTGAACGGCAAGGCCGACCCGAATGTCGTCGCCGAGGCCCGGTTCCTGGTGGCGGACGTGGCCGGAGTGGTGCTCTCTGGCCGATGGGGCCCCGACTCCGGCCAGCATTTATTTCTCGGCGTGGACCTCCGCCCCCTCTTCCCGGCGCTCTTCTTCCTCTACAAACAAACCTGGAACGAGTTTGCCGACCTGCTCCTTCAATCGATCTTCCTCGACATCGGGCCGGCGTTTCTGCTCGACGGCGACCGAAGCACGGGGCTCGGCGTGGGCTTCGGGTTTGGCATCCCGCTGTACAGGCCTCTCACCACGGTGCGCGGGCTGTGGCTGCGAATCGCCGCCCGCTACGTGAATACGGACCCATCCTATCGGAACACGCAGCCGACGTCGGATCGCACGCAATGGACCCTCTACACGACGTTTGTCGTGCGCTTGGGTTTCAAGTCGAAGCTCAGCCGGTGGGAGCCGCCGAGGTACCGCCAACGGTAGTTTGGCTGGCACAGCGAACCCGGCTACAACCGCGCTGTGAGACGCACCAAAATCGTCTGCACGCTTGGACCCGCTAGCGACACGAAAGCCAAGATTGGCGAGCTCGTCAGGGCGGGCATGAATTGCGCGCGGCTCAACTTCTCGCACGGTGACCACGAGTCGCACGCTGCCGTAGCGAAGCTAGTGCGTGACGCTGCGACGCAAGCACAGCGGCCGATGGCGATCTTGGCAGACCTGCAGGGGCCAAAGATGCGCATCGGTCGATTCCCCGCAGGTCCCATCCAGCTTTCACCGGGCGATCGCTTCGCCCTGACAACCAGCGTCGTCGAGGGCAGCCAAGAGATCGTCTCAGTGACGTACGCTGCGCTCACCACCGATGTACACCCGGGCGACACCGTTGCGCTCGACGACGGTCTGATCCGGCTCCGCGTCGATTCCATCGAGGGCGACACGGTTCACACCATCGTCGAAGACGGCGGGGAGCTCTCCAACAGCAAGGGCCTGAATCTGCCCGGCGTATCGATCAGCGCACCCGCCCTATCCGACAAGGATCGGGAGGACCTGGACTTCGCGGTGTCCGTTCTCGAAGCGGACTACATCGCTCTCTCGTTCGTCCGGTCGGCAGACGACGTGCGGGAGACCAAAGCTCTGGCTGGCGACGTGCCTGTCATTGCCAAGATCGAACGCCCCGAGGCGGTGGCGGTGCTCGGGGAGATCGTCGACGTCGCCGACGGCATCATGATCGCTCGAGGAGACCTCGGAGTAGAGCTCGGCGCCGAGAAAGTGCCTCTAATTCAGAAGCGAATCATTCGGGAGACCAACGCGCGCGGCAAAATCGTCATCACGGCGACTCAGATGTTGGATTCGATGATCCGAAACCCACGACCGACGCGCGCCGAGGCCGCGGATGTCGCGAACGCTGTGATGGACGGAACCGACGCGGTCATGCTGAGCGGCGAAACCGCGGCGGGCCGCTATCCAGTGCAAACCCTCGAAATGATGGACGCAATCATTCGAGAGGTGGAGTCGGACTACATCGAGGATCTCGCGCGCGAGTTTAGAGATCTCAAAAGTGTGGGCGAGGAAGACTGGCCTTTCTCGAACGCGGCGGCGCGCGCGGCCGCTGTGCTGACGACTCACCTGCCCCTAAAGGCAGTTGTCGTGTTCACTCAAGACGGTCGCTCGGCCGGCTTGCTCGCGGAGCATCGACCTCGAGCGCCCATCCTGGCCGTCACCAGCGACGTGCGCGTCGCGCGACGTCTCGCGCTCGAGTGGGGGGTCATCCCACGGCTGGAGGTGCCTCCCGAATCGCTCGATGAAACGCTGCGAATCGCGACCTCCTGGCTCGTGCGGGAAAAGCTTTGCCAACGGGGCGAGGCGTTCGCGATGGTCCTGGGTTGGCCCACCTCAGGCCGCACCAACACGTTGAAGCTGCACCGCCTCTAGTGTGCGGATCTTTTTTCTTGTGGTCGGCTTTCGTTCTCGTCGCTCCGCTGCGAGGCACATGAGTGCCTCTCACTACGCTCCTGCGGGCGCGCTCGAC
The DNA here is from genome assembly GCA_003647035.1 of Deltaproteobacteria bacterium. Taxonomy (GTDB): domain Bacteria; phylum Myxococcota_A; class Polyangia; order Polyangiales; family Houyiibacteriaceae; genus SG8-38. Next base: position 3,774 of record QMMB01000127.1, read on the forward strand.
CACAGGAAAAAATCTCTCGCACACTAGGTTTCTGGATCACACACTACGCGCTCATGGAAGAACTGCCGCGACAGATCGGCCGCTACCGAATCGAACGACTCCTGGGGTCGGGCTCGATGGGAACCGTCTACCTGGGGCACGACGCCGATCTCGACCGCCCAGTCGCAGTCAAAACGCTACGTGACTTGGCCCTCGATGCGGACATGCGGGACGTGTTCCTCAAGCGGTTCAAGAACGAGGCCCGTGCCGCGGCTCGCCTTCAACACCCTAATATCGTTCAGATCTTCGACGTCGGCGACGACCCCAAGGTCGGCCCCTACCTGGTCTTTGAATACGTGCCCGGACACACGCTCAAACAAGAGCTCAGCAAGGGCGGGCCTCTCTCACGAGACAATCTGCTCGACCTGGCCCAGCACGTCGGCGATGCGCTTGCGACGGCACACCTTGCCGGCGTGATTCATAGGGATCTCAAGCCCGAGAATCTGCTGATCACCCAAAGCGGGCAGGTGAAGCTTGCGGACTTCGGCATCGCCCGCATACCCAACGCCGACCTCACCAAGGAGGGTCAGTTCTTGGGCACCCCATGCTACTCGGCACCCGAGACACTGCGCAGCGGCGAATACAGCGAGCAGAGCGATTTGTTTTCGTTCGGCGCCGTCATCTATGAGGCCGCGTGTAGCGAGCGCGCGTTTCCCGGCGCCGAGGCGATGGCGGTGGCACACCAGGTCATGAACCGCGACCCGGTGCCGCCAAGCGAGGCCAATCGCGGCGCCGCGATCCCCCGGACCGTCGACGCCGCCATCCTGCGAGCACTCCGCAAGAACCCTTCCGAGCGCTACGCCAACGCGCGCACATTCGTCTCCGCACTCAAAGAAGCGTATGACGGACGACACCCACCAAGAGGGCGACGCAAGCGCAGGAGTCTACCGTTCATGATGACGTTAGCCATCGGGGCCCTGCTCGCGTTGTGGCTCGCACTACAACCCTGCGACCCGTCTCACACCGGCACTGACGCTGCCACTGACGCTGCCACTGACGCTGCCACTGACGCTGGCACTGACGCTGACGCTGACAGTGGCACCCTCTCGCCTCATGAGCGCGAGGAGGCCGCCAAGGACGAGCTCGGGAGGGTCCGGGACGCGCTTGGCCGAGGGGATCTAGCCGAAGCGGCGGCGGCGCTCGATCGCGCTAGCGAAATCGACCCTAGCAACCCCGGCGTCGGCGAGCTGCGAGAGCAGTTACTCGCGCTGCAGCCGGATGCTGGCTAGTGAACGGATCTTTTCCCTTGTGGTCGGCTTACGTCCTCGTCGCTCCGCTACGAGGCACATGAGTGCCTCTCACTGCGCTCCTGCGGGCGCGCTCGACCACAAGAAAAAATCTCTCGCACACTAGGTTTCTGAATCCCACACTAGTCGAGGTCGTTGGCGTCGTCTCGAACAGCCCGCCAACGACAATCTTGGCCACCGCCAGCCGTGGCGTTGCACTTGGACATGTACGTCAGCGTACGGCCGCAACCGCTCACTCGCTTCACCGTGGGTTCGTCATCGACGAACTCGATCATCGAGGCGTCACAGTTGAGGTCGACCGACGCGGCGCTTCGCACCTGCTGTGTGGACGCAGGCTCGTGCCCGCACCCAAGAGCCAACACGCCGAGGGCCAGCACGCTGAGCACGCGCAGACTCAGGAGCATGGTGCCCGCAACTTGGACGACTTTGTTCGGCATCGGCTCGACCCCCGCCGCGCAGCATACCGCATGCGCAGGCCAGAGCTGCTCATAACTTGATGCCCAGGCCTCGCAAATCACTCTCCGCTTGCGGCGCCCAGCCGCGATTGGCCTTTGGGCTGGCAGGGCTCGGGTGCAGCACGGTTCCGATCGCCGGGCCCGCGTCGCCAAGGGCAGCACGGGCGCGCTTCGTCGCCCAAGCACCCACTCCGACCACGATCTTCGGCTCGAGGACCTCGACCACAGCGCGCAATGCTTTGTCGCACGCGGACAGCAAAGCCTCGCGCTCATCGGCCGACAGCTTGTCGGGCGTCCGATTGCGCCCAGTCGATTCCATGAAGAGCAGCGGACAGTAGTTGGTCACGAAGAAACGGGAAAAGAAGCGTTCCGGTGTGCCAAAACGATCTCGCGCCCACCCCCAAACACGTGAGCCGCTGATCTCGGACCGCCGGCACGCGAAACCGAGCACGGGGCGCTCCGGATGCTCGTGCGACGGGCGGTCGACCGGCGCTTCGATACCCATCCAATCGCGAACGAACCCCACATCGCCGAAGGGCACGCCAGTTTGCCCCATCCCAAAGGGCCCGGGGTTCATCCCGACGAACACGACCTCTTTGGGGCCTGCCCCGAAACGGCTGAGGTAGAGATCATGCGGGAGCTTTGCGTATCGGAGGGGGTTGTAGACATGCGTGACGGGCCCGCCGAACTCGAGCCGCGACACCGCACGGCTCAATGCGCGCGAAACTTTGACGAGCTCGGCCATGGGTGGTCAGCAGAGATAACGCTCGCCACCATCGCACAGGATAGTGACGACTCGCTCTCCGGTCCGCATCCGACGCGACACCTCGAGCGCTGCGTGGACGTTCGCGCCGGAGGAGGGTCCCAACAACAGGCCTTCTTCGCGGGCGAGACGCTTGGTCATGCGCTCGGCGGCCAGGTCGGTGACGGTGATCACCTCGTCGACCAGCTCGGTGTCGAGCACGGCGGGGATGAAGCCGGCCCCGAGCCCTTGAATACCGTGCAGCCCCGGCTTCCCGCCCGAGAGTACCGCGCTCGCCCGCGGTTCCACCGCGACGACGCGAATGTTCGGGTTGCGCTCCTTGAACACACGTCCAACGCCGGTGAGGGTGCCTCCGGTGCCCACGCCCACGACGAACGCGTCGATCTTGCCGGCAGTCGCCTCCCAGATCTCCTCGGCCGTGGTTTTCGAGTGGATGTCTGGATTGGCGGGATTCTCGAACTGACCGCACATCAGCGAGCCGGGCGTTGCTTGCATCAAACGCTCCGCCTGCTCGACGGCGCCCGCCATGCCGTCCTCCGCACCGGTCAACACCACCTCGGCACCGTACGATTTCAACAGGTGACGGCGAGCCGCGCTCATGTCCTCGGGCATCACGATGACGCACCGGTACCCCCGAACGGCACAGATCATCGCGAGACTGATGCCGGTGTTGCCACTGGTCGCCTCGACGACGGTCGACCCCGGAACGAGCTCGCCGGACTCTTCTGCTGCGAGGATCATCGAGAGCGCCGGGCGGTCCTTCACCGAACCCGCCACGTTGTTCGATTCGAGCTTTCCGCAGACCTCGGCGCCCTTGTCACCCGTGATGCGTGAAAGCCTGACCAAAGGCGTGTGGCCGATCAGGTCCAGCGCGCCGTCGTAGATTCCGTCTGTCATGTGGCGGCTAGCATACCAGGCGGCGCTTACTTGTCACCGCCCGAAGAGCCTGATTCGTGAACGTCGTAGGCCTGGACGATCTGTTGCACCAGTGGATGTCGGACCACGTCGGCATGCGAGAAGTAGACGAAGTTGATCCCTTTGATCTTCGAAAGCACCTTTTCGGCGTGTCGCAGCCCGCTGCGCGCCCCGCAGGGAAGATCAACCTGGGTCACATCGCCGGTGATGACGGTTTTCGAGTCGAACCCAAGACGAGTCAGAAACATCTTCATCTGCTCCGCCGTCGTATTCTGCGCCTCGTCGAGGACGACGAAGGCGTCGTTCAATGTTCGGCCACGCATGAACGCCAAGGGTGCGATCTCGATCGTGCCCCGCTCGATCAGCATGGAAACACGGCCGGGGTCCATCATGTCGTGCAAGGCGTCGTAGAGGGGCCGCAGATACGGGTTGATCTTCTCAGCCAAATCGCCGGGCAGGAACCCAAGTCGCTCGCCGGCTTCGACCGCAGGCCGCGTCAGAACGATGCGCTTGACCTGGCGCTCCTCGAGGGCGCGGATGGCCATCGCCATGGCGAGGTACGTCTTGCCGGTACCCGCGGGACCGATCCCGAAAACAATGTCGTAGCTCCGCATCGCCTGGACGTAGGTTTGCTGAGCAACGCCTTTGGGCGATACGATACGACGGCTGGAGGTCGTCAGTACGACGTCGTCTAGCAGCGCGCGCAGCTTCACCTGCGGATGAGTGCGAAGCGTCCTGGCCGCGCGCGCCATCTCGACCGAACTGAGGTCGCGGAACTGCAACGCATCGATGAGCTCGTGCAGGACTCGCTCCACCAGGTCGACGTCGCGGTTCGACCCTTGGATGTGGATCGTGGACCCACGTAGACCCATCGACACCCCGAGCTCAGCCTCGAGAATGCGCAAGTTGGAGCCGCCAGGGCCGGTGAGCTTGAGTAGCAGACCGGGATCGGCGACTTCAATGTCGGCGGCTACACTGGCCTCAACGGGGCCGCGCTGCGCGGTCGGTTCGATGCCCAAAGTCTAGCCTGTCCCGCCGTGACGCGCGAGCCTCGCGCACTACCGCCAACCCAACGCATCCGACTCGCGTTCCACAGCGCTTTCGAGACGCTCGTGAGCAGCGAGAATCAGGGACCGCGTCGTATCCCCGTCGAGCGGGTACGACGCCAACCCCACTGCA
>QMMB01000128.1 GCA_003647035.1 Deltaproteobacteria bacterium
GCTTGGGCGGGGGGGCGCTAGCGCTCCTCGTATCCACATCGGTTGCGTCCGCACAGGGTGCTTGGTCCGCCGATCCATCGCAGACCAGCCCGCATTCGAGCAATCCGGTCGGGCAATACCCGCCTCCTTCTTCGGCAGAGCAGCAGGCGTACCACCGGGGCTATCAAGGGGCTTTCACGTTGGGCGTGCCGGTTTTTCTGAACGTCGACAAGAACGTGGTGCGCCCGGGAGCGGATCTCAACTTCTTCGGTGGCTACGATATCGGCTATGCGGTCTTCGGGCTCGCCCTTGGCGCAATGTGGACGCCGATGAACCTCTACAACATCCCCGGGGCCACGGTCGCCTATGACCGCAGCCCTATGACCCGCCTCTATCTTGCCCCGGAGTTTCGTGTTCAGGTGCCGAACAACACACCGATCCTCCCGTACCTCGGCGTCACCTTCGACGCGAACTGGTGGCGCGTGAAGGAGACCGAGATCGTTTGCGGCGGAATCTACTATTATTACTGCGCGCGTGTCGCCGTCTTCCGGTTCACGCCAGGAATGACAGTCAAGCTAGGGATGGCCTTTCGCGTATCGACCGGCAGCTACATCGACGTCGGCGTCAAGTACTCCCTATCGGGGACCGGCAGCTTCTTTTTTCGACGAGAGCAATGGATCACGCCGTATCTCGGCCTACTCTTCCGCTGACCCTAAACGTATTTCTTGAGCTCGAGACGCGCGACCATGCCGCGGTGGACTTCGTCCGGTCCGTCCGCGATGCGGAGTGCGCGCGCCATAGCGAGAAGCCGGGTGAGCTCGGCGTCTGACATGCCTTCGCCTCCGTGAATCTGAATCGCTGCGTCGGTGACCGATTGCAGCACGTTCGGGGCGATGACCTTGATCGCGGAAATATCGACTAGTGCACCGAAGGTGCCGAGCGTGTCGAGCGCCCATGCGGCTTTCATCGTCAGAAGGCGGGCTTGGTCGATGGCCATGCGAGAGTTCGCGATGATGTCGCGATTACCCCCGAGGTTCGATAGCGGCTTGCCAAATGCGACGCGGTTCACGGCCCGCTGGCACAGCCTTTCGAGGGCCCGTTCTGACGCACCGACCGCGCGCATACAGTGATGAATCCGGCCGGGGCCCAGGCGCCCTTGCGCGATCTCGAAGCCTCTGCCCGGCCCCGCGATGATGCTGCTCACCGGAAGGCGCACGTTCTCGAAGAGCACCTCGGCATGACCATGAGGCTCGTCCAAGTGACCGAACACCGGCAGCATGCGTAGGATGTTCACGCCAGGAGCGTCCGTCGGCACGAGCACCATCGAGTGCCGTTCATGCCGCCCGGCGCTCGCGTCGGTCACGCCCATGTAGATGAAGAACGCACAGCGCGGGTCACCCGCGCCACTGGTCCACCACTTCTGACCGTTGAGCACGACCTCGTCGCCCACGACCTCGCAGGTCGCCTGCATGTTGGTCGCGTCGCTCGAGGCAACAGCCGGTTCGGTCATCGCAAAGCCCGAACGGATGTCTCCAGCGAGCAGCGGCTCCAACCACTGTTCCTTTTGCTCCGCCGAGCCGTACTTCACCAAGACCTCCGCGTTGCCGGTATCGGGCGCGCTGCAGTTGAACACCTCCGGCGCCAAGAAGCTGCGACCTGTGATCTCGGCGACGGGCGCGTAGTCGCGGTTGTCGAGACCCGCTCCGTACTCCTCGTCAGGCAAGAAGAGATTCCATAGCCCGAGCTCTTTGGCCTCGGCCTTCAATTCTTCGAGAACCGGCGGAATCTTCCACTCCTTCCAATCGTTGCTGCCAACCAACTGGTCGAAATAGGTCTGCTCACTGGGCACGATGCGCTCGCGGACGAAGCGCTCCGCCTGTGCCATCACGTTTCGCGCCCGCTCCGAATGCTCGAAATCCATAGACTGCGGTGATACCGCATGCACCGGCATAATTCACGCGGGAATTACACAGATCCGGTGCTAGGTTTCGCCCGCACAGGCAGACCACGAGCATGGCGACACGAAGCAACCCCTTGATCGATGACGGCCTCGTCGATTTCCTCCTCTACTCCGTCCTCGACGCCGAGGGGCTCTGCCAGCTCGGGGCCTATGAACAGCACTCGAAGGAGACGTTCGACCTCTACGTCGACAGCGTTCGGCGGTTCGCGCGGCAGGATTTGTTGCCGACGTACAAGCCGATGGACGAGGAGCCGCCCGTATTTCGCGATGGCCGTGTCCACACCCATCCGGCGCTACCGGCTCTGTTCGGGCAGATGGTCGACCTCGGCGTGCTGACCGCAACGTGCCCCGAGACGGTTGGCGGCCAACAGATGCCCACGCTCGTACACACGATGGCGACCGCGTACCTCATGGCCGCGAACCTCGGCGCCTACGGCTTCGTCGGACTCACGCACGGCGCTGCGAATCTCATCGAAGCGTTCGGAACCGACGAGGTCAAAGAGCGGTTCATGGCGAAGATGTACGCAGGCGAGTGGACAGGCACGATGGCGCTCACCGAACCGCAGGCGGGGAGCAGCCTGGGCGACATCGCGACATCGGCCACTCCAACTGACGAGGGTCACTACCTCATCAAGGGAAGCAAGATCTTCATCTCCGGCGCAGACCACGGCATCACCGAGAACGTCGTCAATCTCGCGCTCGCACGGATCGACGGTGCGCCTGATGGCACCAAGGGCATCTCGCTGTTTGCCGTTCCGAGGCTCCGCGAGGAAAACGGGAGCCTGGTGTCGAACGACGTCACCGTCGCGGGGCTGATCCACAAGATCGGTTGGAGGGCGCTCCCAAGCCTGGCGCTCGAGTTTGGAGATGAGGGCGACTGCCGCGGCTGGCTCGTCGGGGAGCCGAACCAGGGCCTTCGCTACATGTTCCAAATGATGAACGAGGCACGCATCATGATCGGGGTCAACGGTGCGGCGACTGCGTCGGTCGCCTATCACGAGTCACTATCGTACGCGCTCGGCCGCAAGCAGGGGCGGCGACTCGGCGCACGCGGTGGGGAACAAATCTCCATCATCGAGCACGCGGACGTACGGCGGATGCTTCTCCGGCAAAAAGCGATCGTCGAAGGCAGCTTTGCCCTGCTCGGAACGGTCTCACGGTACGCCGATGTCGCAGAGCACGGGGCATCGGAGGAGGACCGAGAGCGCGCGGGGCTCCTGCTGAATCTTCTTACCCCGATCGCCAAAACCTTCCCCGCGGAGCGTGGCTTCGAGTCCAATGTGCTCGCTGTCCAGATTCATGGCGGCTATGGCTATACGAGCGAATACCTCCCCGAAGCCTACATGCGCGACCAGAAGCTCAACACCCTTCACGAGGGAACGAACGCAATTCAAAGCATGGACCTTCTAGGCCGCCAAGTGGTGGCCAAAGGTGGGGCCGCACTGCGCGCGCTGGCCGAAGAGATCGGAAGCGCCATCGCGCGGGCGAGGGAAGCGGGCTGCGATCCTGAGCTTTGCTCCGAGCTCGAAGAGGCGATGGCCACCGTCGGCTCCACGACCATGGAGCTCGGTCAGCGCGGAATGGCAGGCGATGCGGACGGAATGCTGGGTCACAGCTGGGACTACCTGGACATGTTCGCCACGCTCGTCATCGGGTGGCAGTGGCTCAACATGGCCGCCGTGGCGCGTACGGCGCCCATTTCAGAAGAGCGCAGACGCGCAACCGAGGCGGCGGCCCAGTATTGGCTCCGCACCGAAGTCCCTCGAATCCCCCACCTTGCCAACCTATGCCGCACCAACGAAGACTCATACATCAAGGCCGAACCGGAGTGGTTCTGAGGAGAACGTAGATGGACAAGGCGATCATCACCTGCGCGCTAAACGGCGTGCTCACGAACCCGAAGCAGCACCCCGTCCCGGTCACCCCAGAAGAAATGGCAGCGTCGGCCCGCGATGCCTACAACGCGGGTGCCTCGATCGTACACATTCACTTCCGTCGTCAGGAGCCCGACATGGGGCACTTCCCGTCTTGGGATCCCGAGATGGCCGCTGCCGCGAGCGACGCTATTCGCGAAGCTTGCCCCGGCATCATCATCAATCAGACCACGGGCGTGATGGACGAGGACGTCTCGGGCCCGGTTGCGTGCCTGCACCGAATCAAGCCGGAAATCGCTGCGTGCAACGCGGGTAGCCTCAACTACCTCAAACTGAAAAAGGACAACAGCTGGGCGTGGCCGCCGATGGTGTTTCTCAATAGCGTCGACAAGGTCCAGAAGATGCTGGACGCCATGGCGGAGACTCACACCACTGCTGAAATGGAATGCTTCGACGTGGGTATCGTGCGTTCGGTGGGCCTCTACTTGCGAGCCGGCATGGCCACCGAGATGCACTACAACTTCGTGATGGGCGTTGCGTCGGGGATGCCGTGCGACCCCGAGCTGCTCGATCTCCTCATGAAGTACAAGAGCGGCGACGCCCATTGGCAGGCGACACTCATCGGCCGCCAGGAGATCTGGGAAACCCATCAGCGAGCGGCCGACCTGGGCGGCATGCTCAGGACCGGGGTCGAGGATACGTTCTATCTGCCGAACGGCGACAAGACGACCGGCAACGGACAGCTCATCGAGGCGCTCGCGCAGGTCGCACGCAATGCCGGCCGCGAGGTCGCGTCGCCCACCGAAGCCCGGGAGATGCTCGGCTTCAACTGACTCCGGAGGTGAAGAGGAACCATGACCAACAAGGTGTATCCCGACGCATCCGCGGCGCTCGACGGCCTGTTGAACGACAGCATGACGTTGATGTCCGGGGGTTTCGGCTTGTGCGGAATTCCCGAAGCGTTGATCGCGGCCGTCGCGAGCTCGGGTGTCAAAAACCTGACCGTCATCTCCAACAATGCGGGCGTCGATGGAATCGGTCTCGGTGTCATGTTGGAGACGCGGCAGATCCACAAAATGGTTTCGTCATACGTGGGGGAGAACAAACTATTCGCGAAGCAGTTTCTCGATGGCGATATCGTCGTGGAGTTCACGCCGCAGGGGACGTTGGCGGAGCGAATTCGCGCTGGTGGAGCAGGCATCCCAGCTTTCTTCACCAGGACCGGTGTCGGGACGACGGTCGCGGAGGGGAAAGAGGTTCGCGAGTTCGACGGGGCACAATACGTGATGGAGCGGGGGCTCGTTGCCGACGTCGCGATCGTACACGCCTGGAAGGGTGACACCGAGGGCAACCTCATCTACCGAAAAACCGCCAGGAACTTCAACCCGATGATGGCAACGGCCGCGAAGGTCACCGTCGCCGAAGTCGAGGAACTAGTGGAGCCCGGAGAGCTCGACCCCGACCAAATCATGACCCCTGGAATCTTCGTCGACCGCATCATTCACTACCCGGATGCCTCGAAGCACATCGAGCAGCGGACCACACGTCCGCGAGAGGCCTGAGGAGAAGACGATGGCTTGGACCCGTGACCAGATGGCGGCACGCGCTGCGATAGAGCTACGCGACGGCTTCTACGTAAACCTCGGCATCGGTATTCCGACGCTGGTTTCAAACCACATCCCTGCGGGGATGACGGTGCAGCTGCAAAGCGAGAACGGCATGCTCGGGATGGGCCCTTTCCCCTACGAAGGCGAAGAGGACGCGGACCTGATCAATGCCGGCAAACAGACGGTGACCGAGCTCCCGACGACGAGCTTTTTTTCGAGCGCCGACTCCTTCGCGATGATTCGCGGTGGGCACATCAACCTTTCGATTATGGGTGCGATGCAGGTAGCGGGGAATGGCGACCTCGCGAACTGGATGATTCCCGGCAAGATGGTCAAGGGAATGGGCGGCGCCATGGACCTCGTGGCGGGCGTCAAACGCGTCGTCGTGGTCATGGAGCACACGGCGAAGGGCAAGCCGAAACTATTGAAGAGTTGCACCCTACCCCTCACAGGCACTCGGGTAGTCGACTTGGTGATCACCGACCTCGGCGTGTTCGAAATCGACAAGGCGGGCGGCGGCGGGATGACGCTCGTCGAAGTAGCCGACGGCGTGACCCTCGAGCAGATCGCCGAAAGCACCGAAGCAGCGTACAGCGTAGCTTCAGGCCTCTAGCCAAAGAACAACAGGACCGCGCCAACATACAGGCCCATTCCGATGGCAAGGACCGCGGTGTAGCCCGCAATCTGTCGGGCTTTGAGGCCGGTGATCGCGAGGAGCGGCAACGCCCAGAACGGCTGCAACAAGTTGGTCCACTCGTCCCCATAGGCGAAAGCCATGATGGTGCGACCCGAGTCGAGGTCGAACGTGGCGGCTGTCGTCAGGAGCACATCGCTCTGCAGAGCCCATTGGCCGCCTCCCGAAGGAACGAAGAAGTTCACGATGCCTGCGCTCAAGAATGTCAGTAACGGGAAGGTCGCGGTCGACGCGACGGAGGCCATCGCGGACGAGAGCCGCTCGATCATCCCGCTCGTCTGCATCACGCCCAGGATGCCGAAGTAGAGGGGGAACTGGATGATGATCGCGCCGGCGCCGCGAGCGCCTTCGGAGACGGAATCGAGGAAGCTGCGGATCGAGCCATGGGCAGCGAGCGCCAGTGCCAAGAAGAACAAGTTGACCGAGTTGAGGTTGAACGCGACATCGCCTTCGATCCAACTGAACAGGACGAGTAGCGTCGTTACGCCACCGACGAGGAGTCCAAGCACCGATCGCTTCGTATCGTGCCGTGTCGTCGACTCCCTCGGGGGCATCTCCGGAACGGTGGCGTCCTTGGGCGCCAGTGCGACGCACATCAGCGGCAACAAGATGAGCAGGCCGCCACTGACGAGCAGGTTGAGCGGCGAAAAGAGCGTTTCGCTCACGGCGATGGCCTGCGATGCGCCCTGCGTGAACTGCACGGACTCGGCCGCCTTCAACGGAGCAGAGCCGCTGAGCCCACCGTGCCAGACCGCGAGCCCCGTATAGGCAGCGGCGCCGAGCACCGCAATGTCCATCGGTCTCCCGTCCTCCGCGGCGCTATGAGCGATCTCGCGCACCACGAACGCGGCAACCACCGCCCCGAGGCCCCACTGGACGAGGCCGGTCACGCAAGCGATGAACGCCACCAAACCGGCAGCAGCCGGGGTTCGCTTGGGCCAACGGGCAATCGCGCGAACGAGCCGTTGCACCGGCGGACTCGACGCCAACGCCTGACCGGTGACCAGGATCAGACACATCTGGAGCGCAAAAGCGAGCAAAGGCGTGCTGGAAAAGCCCCCGTACCACCCCAGTAGCACGGCGCCAACGGACCCTGACATGGCGAAACCGCCAAGGAGCGTGATCAACGTCAGGACCAGCGCCAGCACGAATGGTTCGGGAACCCATCGTTCGGCCCACCGGCTGAAAACCTCGCCAAGCCGAGCCAGCATGGCGCGGACCATACCACCAAGTGCCAACACGCGGCGTTCCTGACCTGTTAGAGCCCGAATGCCTGCTGGACCGGCGCTTCCTCGCCCCTGACGACCCCATCGGGGCTGACGACGAATACGTCGAAGTACTCCTCGGGCGCTACGATCGTGGACCCTTCGTTGGCCGCGACTTGGATCAGCGCCGCATGTGGTGCGAACGGCATCATGAGACCTGCTTCGACGTCCGGAGTGAGGCCGTCGAAGTGTTGCGGGATCACGAAATCAGGCTGGATGCGCGAGAAGTATTCGGTGAGGTCTCCCTCCTCGGCGAGAAAGCCCACTGGGCCGAGCCAGGCTGTCGTGCCGTCGACGTCGCTGAACGCCGCATCGAGGTTTGCCGCATAGTCCTCCCCAGACCCATCATCTCCACCGATCGCCGAGATCGAGTTCGTGTAGAACATCGAGAATGGGTCGTCGCCAGGAAAGGAAATGAGATAGCTGATCGGTCCGCCGGCGGGCGCCGCCCAGCTGTCCTCCGGGGTGGGCACTTCCTCGAGCTCTAGGAAGCGTCCGATCAAAGCGGGAAGCGTGTGAATCGTCCGCACTGCGCGCATCGTCGCTTCGCCGAGCGGCAGCTCGTCGCCCGTTCCGAGGACGGTGCACCGGTCCTCGGGCAGTCCTGCCGATTGCGCGATGAGGCACGTGGTCTTGGAACCGATGACCTGAGCGCCGGTGAGCATGGCCGCCGCACCGCAATCGATGGCGTGATCGAAATGACTGTGACCGACCAAGATGAAGTCGACCGATTCCACGCCCGCTGCGTCGAGCACCCGCTGCATCAGGTCGAGCCCCTCTTGCGTCGAGCCTGCGGTCCTGTCTGCTGGCCGACTGAAATAAGCGTCGAGGAGCACGGTCGTGTCTCCGTACTGCAGAAGCCACTGCGTGACTCCGATGAACGTCAGCTCAGCCTGAGTAACCTGTTCGCCACTGCCGCCGGCGCCAGCAGCACCCCCACTGCCACCC
>QMMB01000129.1 GCA_003647035.1 Deltaproteobacteria bacterium
ACACCGAGTTAGCGATCGGTCCGAAGCGAGGGTCCTGATCACGATCGAGAGTGCACCGTAGCGCGAGAACTTCACGACGAAGAGATCGCGCCCGGCACGGGCCGCTCGAAGCTCGAAGCAGAGCAGGCCGCAGCCAGCGCCGCCCTCGACAAGTGGGCACTACTGCCGGATCTAGTCACTTAGTGTGCGAGAGATTTTTTCTTGTGGTCGAGCGCGCCCACAGGAGCGTAGTGAGAGGCACTCATGTGCCTCGCAGCGGAGCGACGAGGACGTAAGCCGACCACGAGGAAAAAGATCCGCACACTAGCGTCTTGCCAAGGGGGTCGGGGCCTCGCACAGTCCTGCGGCCTTGGCGCGTGGTGGTCCGAGATTGAGCGTGATCGAAGCAGCACTCCTGCTGTGTCTCATCGGCATCGTGCTGGCGGTATTCGTTCCTACGTTCCTCCGCCGAGTCCGCACCAACAAGATCAACGAGGCCGCGGAGCTTCTCCAGGAGATGAGCGACCGCGCGGCCGCCTATTACGCGACGTCCTGGGACGACGGGCAGCGCCGCTGCCTACCACCGAGCGCCGGCCCGACCCCCGCAGTGCCCACGGTCGACTTGGTAGCAGTCGATTTCTTCGCGGGCGACGAAGCGGGCCACTCCACCTGGGAAGCGCTCGGCTTCCAACCCGACCGGCCGGTCCGGTACAGCTACACCTACACGCCCAGCCGCGACGGTTGCGCGCTCGACAGCACCGAGGATTTGGTCACGATCACCCTCCGCGCGGAAGGAGATCTCGATGGCGACCTCGTTCGGTCCACATTCGAGCGGCGAGCAACTCTCGACGCCGACGGATGGAAGCCGGCCAACTCGTTGCACGCACACCAACGAGTCGAGTGAGCCCTGCGACTGGCCTAGCCGCTTCGCCCTGACGCTATCGGCGACCTGATGCGATGCAGGCCTCGGCGTTGACGAGCGCGGTCATGATCTCGCCGGACGCCCGGCGAAGCGCCGGCGGCACATGGTCGCCAAAGCGGTCCGGGTGAAGATCTCGAACCAGCTTGCGGAGCGCGACGCGAGCGTCGCTCCGCCCCGCGCCTTCCGGAAGGTCGAGGAGCGCGTGAGCCGATGCCTGCCTGCGCAGCTCTCTGCGTTTTCGCAGAAGCAGCGGATACGAGCCTCCTCCCTTCGGGGAAGCGGCGCCCATCAGCTTGAGCATCCAGAGAAAACGGTACCCGGCGAGGCCACATCCGGGAAGCGCTGAAAGCTCCTCTGCCGGCACGCCACGCCTCAGCCAAAACAACACCGACGTCTCCTCGGGGCGAAGCTCTGCGCCGCGCGAGAGCGCTTCGCCGGCTTCGGTGAGGTGATAGACGGCGTCCCCGACCTCCGACCGCACCCTTGCCGTGTCCACGCCCTTCACGGCCGCTCGCATGGTCTGCAGCGCAAGCGTTCGAGCGGGGATCGGGTCGGCGAGCTTCCACCATGCTGGCACGGAGGGTCCCTGCACGAACCGCAAGACGAGCCCTTCCCATGCGCTCATCTGCAAGACGCTCTGCAGCACCTGGCGAGGCGACGTGGCCACGCGGCGATCGACGTTCGCCCCCACGACCTGACTCGACTCGAACGAGAGCGTCGCCCGGCGACCCTCGCCATCAACGTGCAGAGTGCCGCTTGCAGCTGCCCGATCGAGTCTCATTAGAACCCGGCAAACCGTCGCGGCGCTAGAGAGCGCGGGCATCCCCCACGGATAAGCGATTCGCCGAGCGGTGGCCAGTTTTCAGCGGGACGCTGCGTAGCGAGGATCGCCCGGGCGCAACGCCAGCGCGTTTCGGATTTGGGCGAATCGCGCGGACACCGATGTGGGAGCAACGCCATACCGCCGAGCCACCTCGGCTTGCGTGCACCCCGGACGCTGCTCGACGACCGCAATCGCGTATTCGAGCGCCGCAGCCAAGACCTCGGGCTTGGTGACGCGAAGCGCGCAGTGCGCTTGCATGTCGGACCATAGTTGTGTGGCACGTTCGATTTCCGCGCGGGAATACCCCGCTTCGCTCATCTTGAGCTGGACCGTTTCGGCAACACGATCACCGGGGAGGCGGCGGACCGCCGCAGTCGCCGCGGGCTTGTCGGTAGCGCCGGCCTCGATCCATTCAACGAGCACGCGGTGATCTGGATTGCACGGACCCTTCTCGATGGCGATCTCGGCAAGCGCTTGCGCTTGCTCGAGGTCGCCGAGGCGCGCTGCGCAATGCGCAAGCGAGCCGATAATCTCGTCATGCTCCGGCTCGAGCTGATACGCGCGGCGAAGGTGGCACTCCGCGCCGGCGGGATCGTCGAGCGCTACATCCATGAGGTGGCCCAGGTTGTGGTGATACCAAGGCGTCTGCGGCGCGAGGCTCGACGCCTCTCGATAACAACGGACCGCCACCTGATAGTTGCCAAGCAGTGCGTGGCACAAGCCCATGAGCGCATGAACGACATCGTCGTCGGTGCAATGGGCGAGCACGCGGCGAAGGTGAAGCGCGGCCCTCCAAGGGTTGTCTTCCAGGCGAATCTCAGCGAGATGACGGTGGGCGAAGAGCGATGCCTCGCTCCCCTCCTCGGCGGCCGCCGCGAGCTGCGTCAGCAAGCCTTCCGCTCGCTTGGACGATGCCTCGAGCGCTTCCTCAGCGCGCTCCCAAAGCTCCTCGACCGTGCTTGCCCGTTGGCCCATTGCTATTCGTATAGCCGGTCATTTTTTTGAACGCAAGAGTCGACAGCTCGGAACACATACCCGGAAGAGCGAGCACCGGTGACGCATCCGACGCGGAGTTGTCCACTTCGATTCCATGAAACTGCACTCGGAGCGTGCTTGAGGTATGCTGCGGACAGTTGATCCTCGGAGGTCAAAGGACGGCGAAACGATGATGCCTGAAGAATTCGACGAAAAGGGTTCCACCGACCCCGAACAGGGAGAGCGGGAACGCCGCTGGTCCGAAGGTGTCCTTCGCGACACCTTACGAAAAGCCGTCGAGAAGGGCATCGAAGCGGGCATCGGAACGCTGCGAAGCGCGGATAGCGCACTTCGGGGAGTCACTCAGGACGGCAAGCTCCCCAAGGAGATCATCGGCTACGTGTTCGCATCGATCGACGAGACCAAAAACGCAATGGTTCGCGGGGTTGCGAAGGAAGTGCGCGATTTTCTGGAAGCGACCGACATGGCGGGCGAGTTCTACAAGGCTCTGACTTCGTTGTCGTTCGAAGTGAAGACCGAGATTCGCTTCATCCCCAACGATGCGGGCGGCGTTCGACCCCAGGTAAGGGCCCGCGCGGTGCAGAAGCGCAAGCGGCGCAAGGGCGTGGTCGAAACCGAGCAGATCATCCCGCCCGACGATGCTGGCGAGACCTGAGCGCCATGAACGCACCCGGCAAAGTCTACCTGGTGGGTGCCGGCCCCGGCGATCCAGAGCTCATCACCGCGCGCGGGCTACGACGCCTGCGGGAAGCGGACGTGGTTCTTTACGACGCGCTCGTCCATCCCGATCAGCTGAGCGCGGCGAGGCCGGACGCCGAGCTCGTATTCGTGGGCAAGCGTGCGGGCCGGGCTAGCGAGCGGCAAAGCGAGATCAACCGGCGGATGGCCCAGGCCGCGCGCAAGGGCAAGACGGTCGTGCGCCTCAAGGGGGGCGATCCCTACCTGTTCGGCCGGGGCTCCGAGGAAGCCGAGGTACTGGCGTCCGAGGGGATTGCGTTCGAGGTGGTTCCTGGCGTGCCCTCCCCGCTAGCTGCCACCGCGTACGCGGGCCTCTCGCTGACGCACCGCGAGCTCGCGTCGAGCGTCGCGTACGTAACAGCGACGGAATCGGTCGAAAAGGATCGGGCCGGGCACGACTGGTCGAAGCTCGCCACCGCCACCCAGACGCTCGTGATTTTCATGGGGATGCGCAAGCTCGACTCGCTCATGAAGCTTTTAATCGAGCATGGGCGGCCTGCGGACACGCCCGTGGCCGTCGTCCAATGGGCATCACTGCCAAAGCAACGCACGGTCACCGGAACGCTAGCCGACATCCATGAGCGCGCGGCCGGAGCGGGACTCGGCTTGCCAGCCCTCACGATCGTCGGTGACGTCGTGCGCTTGCGCGACAAGCTTCGTTGGTTCGACACCAAGCCGCTGTTCGGAAAGCGCATTCTCGTGACGCGCGCGGTTCACCAAGCGGGGTCACTCGCCTCGCTGATCCGCGACGAAGGCGCACAGCCGATCTTGGCGCCGACCCTCCGCATCGCGCCCCCGCCCGACCTCGGGCCACTACGGGATGCGGTGACCCATCTCGATTGCTACGACTGGATCCTTTTCACGAGCAGCAACACGGTCGATGCGGTCTTCTCGGCGATTGGCGAGGCTGGGCTCGACGCACGGGCGCTCGGCGGCATCAAGGCGTGCGCCATTGGGGTCAAGACACGAGAGGCCCTGGCGTCGCGCGGCATCCACGCCGACTTGGTTCCCGAGGACGCGCGCGCCGAGGGCCTCATCGCCGCGCTCCGGCCCCTCCTCGGCGCTCGCACGCGTATCCTGCTCCCGCGCGCCGAGGTTGCGCGGGAGGTCCTACCCGATTCGCTACGGGAGGCGGGTGCCGAGGTAGACGTCGTCTCGGCCTATCAGAACCTCTCGCCCGAGCCCAAAGAGGTCATACGGATCCGGAATCTCGTCGATCCCGCCGAGGGCGACGCGGTCCTGTTCACCTCCTCCTCGACGGTTCAGAACCTATTCGACGTGCTCGGGCACGACGCAGCGAACCAGCTGAATACGCTCGACCTCTTTTCGATCGGGCCCGTCACGACCGAAACCGCCAAACGGCTCGGCCTTCGCGTCGCAGCCACATCACCTGACCAAACGATCGAATCACTGGTGGCAACGGTGCGCGCGTACTATGCCCCACCCGAAGATGCCGATGCCCAGCTCTAGACGGTGGTGGCCCCTCACGCTCTTGTCCCTCTTGGCCCTCTTGGGCACGTGGGGCACAGCGTGTGGCGATCCCTGCGGCGAGGCCGAGGACCGGCTGGTGCAGATGGGCGAGCTCCCCTGCAACATGACGAACGCCGATGGCGTTTGGGAGTCACACCCTCTCCCGCCGATCGCGGACGAGCAATGCTACTGGTTCGAGTTCCGCGGATGCAGCAAGTATGAGATCGAGCACCCGCTCGGACAGACACCGACTCTCGTCGTCGGCTACACCTCGTTCGACCCGGACGGCAGCTTCTCCACGCTGGGCTCTGGCAATAGCTTTGTCATCGAGGGAGCCAACGACTCGACGGTGACCGTCCGAAATGCCCAAAACCAGCTTTTCTATCTCAGGCTCGTGCTCGAGTGACCCCCTAGCGGATCGCCGCAACCGGCCTTAGATTGCCGAAACGCCTGTTCATCCCGGGCTGGGCGGGGCCACGGAAAGCGCTAAAATAGAGAATGGCCGACAGGTTCGAGAACGACGCCGGGACCATCACCCAGGTCAAACCGGAGAAAAAGCTCAAACGCCCACGGCTCTACCGAGTTCTTCTGCACAATGATGATTACACTACCAGGGAGTTTGTGGTTCAGGTTCTGCACACGGTCTTCAATCGCGCAGAGCAAGATGCGATCCGTATCATGCTCCACGTTCACCACAACGGCGTCGGCGTCGCCGGGGTCTTCACACGCGAGGTCGCAGAGACCAAGGTCCAACGCGTCGAGCGAATGGCCCGCGAGCACGAGTTTCCCTTGCGCATGACGATGGAGCCCGAAGAGGAGGAAGACACTTAGCCATGGCCGGTCCCGTCATCGACAAAGAGCTTCAAGCCACCCTTCGCAAAGCATTCGACCGCGCGGGGTTGATGCGCCACGAGTACGTGACGCTCGAGCACCTGCTCCTCGCCCTTACCGAGGACCCCGCGGCGTCGAAGGCGCTGCGAGCGTGTGGCGCCAACATTGGCCGCCTTCGAAAGCAGCTCGAGGGTTTCATGCAAGAGCGCCTGTCGCGCGTGCCCGAAGCCGTCACGGTGGAGCCGCACCAAACGCTGGCCGTGGAACGAGTCCTGCAGCGAGCGGCGATTCACGCGATCTCATCGGAGATGAAGACCATCGACGGCAGCAACGTGCTCGTCCAGATCCTCAAGGAGGAGGAGTCATACGCTGCGTTCGTGCTGCAAGAGGCAGGGGTGAGCCCTCTGGACCTCAAGCGCTACATCGCCCACGGCGTGGGGACTGACCTCGTCCCCGGCGAGAGCGACGCCTATACCGACGCCGACTTCGACGAGGACGAGGACGAGTCGTCCGCGGGGCGCGACCCACTCGAAGCGTTCACGACCGATCTGATCGCCGAGGCCGCCGCGGGGCGTATCGACCCGTTGATCGGCCGCGACGAGGAGCTCGATCGCACCGTTCAGGTGCTTTGCCGCCGCCGCAAGAACAATCCCATCTACGTGGGCGAGTCCGGGGTGGGCAAGACCGCCATGGCGGAGGGGCTTGCGCGGCGGGTCTACGAAGGCCGCGTCCCCGAGGTGCTGGCAGGCGCACAGATCTACTCGCTCGACATGGGCGCCCTCCTCGCCGGCACCAAGTTCCGCGGCCAGTTCGAGGAACGGCTCAAGGCGATCATGAAGCGCCTCGAAGAGATCGACAACGCCATCCTGTTCATCGATGAAATCCACACCATCGTCGGCGCTGGCGCGACGACCGGAAGCTCGATGGATGCGTCGAACATTCTCAAACCAGCGCTGGCATCCGGCAAGCTCCGGTGCCTCGGGTCGACGACCTACACCGATTTCAAGCATCTCGACCGCGATCGAGCCCTGGCCCGCCGGTTCCAGAAGATCGACGTGCACGAGCCTTCCGTCGAAGACACCGTGGAGATTCTCAAGGGTCTCCGCCAGTACTACGAAGATCACCACGACGTGAAGTACGACGACGACGCCCTCGAGGCAGCGGCGCAGCTCGCGCAAAAACACATCGTCGAGCGCTTCTTGCCGGACAAGGCCATCGACGTGATCGACGAGGCTGGCTCGCTCGAACGCATGCGCCCCGAGAAAGAGCGAACGCATCGAATCACGGTCAAAGAGATCGAGAAGGTCGTGAGCAAGATGGCTCGCGTCCCGGTCGAATCCGTGAGCGCGAAGGAGCGCGACCGGCTCAAGGACCTTGGCCCCGAGCTTCGCAAGGTGATCTTCGGGCAGGACGCGGCCATCGAGAAGGTCGTCAGCGCCATCACCCTGGCCCGAGCGGGTCTGCGCGCGGATCACAAGCCCATCGGGTCTTTCTTGTTCGCCGGCCCCACCGGGGTTGGCAAGACGGAGCTCGCTCGACAGCTGGCTCGCGTGATGGGCGTCGAGCTCCTCAGGTTCGACATGAGCGAGTACGGCGAGCGTCATTCGGTGTCACGGCTCATCGGTGCGCCTCCGGGCTACGTCGGCTTCGACCAGGGTGGCCTGCTCACCGACGCGGTGCGCAAGCATCCTCACGCCGTCGTGATTCTCGACGAGATCGAGAAGGCTCACAGCGAGCTGTTCAACATCCTGTTGCAGGTGATGGACCATGCGAAGCTCACCGACAACAACGGGCGTGAAGCCGATTTCCGCAATATCGTGCTCGTCATGACGACCAACGCCGGGGCCTTCGAGGCGACGGAGAAGGTCGTCGGCTTCGGCGGCGACGAACACACCGATTTCGCAAAAGGGCGTACGCGACAGGCGATCGAACGCATCTTCACGCCAGAGTTTCGCAATCGCCTGGACGCCTCGGTGTACTTCGACGGGCTCGGCAAGGACGTGATTCGCCGGGTGGTCGACAAAGAGGTCGCCCTGCTCACCGACATGCTCTCCGACAAGCAGGTGCAGTTGGAGCTGAGCGAGGCGGCGCGGGAATGGCTCGCGAAGCACGGCTACGACCCGCAGATGGGGGCGCGTCCGATGGCACGGCTCGTCGAGCAGAAGCTCAAAAAGCCGCTCGCCGAGGCGATGGTCTTTGGAAGCCTGACAGAAGGCGGGACAGCGCTCGCCGAAGTCGAAGACGACGATATCGTTCTGTCCTTCCCAGCGTTGCGCTAGCATACGGCGTCCGCTGATGGCTGTGTACCTGCTCGACAAGGGACTCTCGTTCCCGGCCCCTGAAGACGCCAACGAAGAGGGCATCGTGGCGGTCGGCGGGGATGTGTCCCCGGAACGACTCCTGGTCGCGTACCGGCGCGGCATCTTCCCGTGGCCGGCGCGCGGCTATCCTCTGTTGTGGTTTTCCCCCGATCCACGTTTCGCGTTGACGCCCTCACACACTCACGTCTCGCGCTCGCTGCGCAAGGTCGTCCGAAAGGGGCAGCTTCGCGTCACTGCCGA
>QMMB01000130.1 GCA_003647035.1 Deltaproteobacteria bacterium
CCGGGCCGCGCCGCGCTCCGGCTTCCTGGCTTTCGCGCCGATGGGGGCATCTCAGAGCCTCAGAGTATGCACGCTGCTGACGTGATCGATAGAGCGAAGATCGTCGAGAGCTTCGCTTCCGACGGGCGAGTCGACATTCCAAAGCGCCAATGCTTGGCCCCGCTTCTCGTCGAGCCCCACCTGCATCCGAGAGATGTTGATCCCTCGGCCGCCGAGCAGGGTGCCGACCGACCCGATGACGCCGGGGCGGTCCTGGTTGTGCATGATGATGACCGAGCCTTCCATGACGGCGTCGATCTCATAACCTTCGAGGCCGACGAGCCGGGGCTCTCCCTTGCGGCCGGGCGTACCGGTCGCAGTGTGGATTCCCTTCTCGCCGGTGACCGTCACGCGCACGGTGGTCGCGTATCGGTCGCTCGGCTCTTTGACCTCTGCCAGCCTAATGCCGCGCGCTTGCGCTTCGTACGGCGCACTGATGGGATTGACCGGCTCTTCCAGATGCTGTTCGAGGAAGCCGGCCAGGGCCGCGCGCGCGATCGGCGTGACGCCAAGCTCACCGGCTTCGCCCGTGCAAGTCACTCTGATCTCGCGGACGTCGATCGGATCGAGCTGACCAACGAGGCTGCCGAGCGCTCTGGCGACGTCGAGGTACGGCGTGAGCCGCTCCGCGATTTCTTGTGGAAGCGCGGGGACGTTGACCGCGTTTGTGATGATCCCTTGCTGGAGATAGCTGACGGCTTGCTCGGCGATTTCGATCGCCACGCGCTCCTGCGCCTCCGAGGTCGAAGCTCCGAGGTGCGGCGTGCACAACACGTTGTCGAGCCGGAGCAGAGGGTGATCGGGATCGATGGGCTCCTTCCCGAATACGTCGAGGGCGGCGCCCGCGATCTTTCCTTCAATGATCGCGCGTGCCAGTGCCTGCTCGTCCACGATACCGCCGCGGGCCGCGTTGACGAGCAGGGCTCCGCTCTTCATTTTCTCGAAGGCCGCATCGTCGAACATGTTTTTCGTGTCAGGAGTGAGCGGCGCGTGAATCGTTACGAAATCGGCGCGCTTCAGTAGCTCGTCGAATTCGACCAGCTCGATCCCGAGTTCGGCGGCGCGATCGCTGCTCATCACCGGATCCACGCCGACGACCTTCATCTTCAGCCCCTGGGCGCGGTCCGCGACGATTCGACCGATGTTCCCCAAACCGATGATACCGAGAGTCTTGTAGGCGATCTCGCGGCCCTGGAACTTGCTCTTCTCCCACTTGCCGGTGCGCATCGAAGCGACGGCTTGCGGGATCTTTCTGGCCAGCGAGGCAAGGAGGGTCAGCGCATGCTCGGCGGTCGTCACCGAGTTGCCCGTCGGGGTATTCATCACGACGATGCCGCGTCGGCTTGCAGCCGGGATGTCGACGTTGTCGACGCCGATGCCCGCTCGACCGATGACCCTCAGCTTGTGCGCCTCCTCGACGACCCGCGGGGTCACTTGGGTGGCGGACCGGATGATGAGTCCGTCGTATTCTCCGATGACGCTGCAGAGCTCATCTTCACTCATGCCAGGGCGAAACTCGAGTTCCACGCCCGGGGCCTCACGCAGGACGCTGAGGCCCGCCTCGGCGAGCTTGTCAGACACGAGAACACGTACGTTGGACATCGCTACTCCTATGGAATTCAGCCCCAAAAAGCCGGGCGCAGAGCTAGCAGCCGCCTATCGGTGGGTCAAGGAGGGATGCCGCGGTTCACGCCCAGTGAATGGCGCCGAGGCTCAGCAGCATGGCGGTCACCCGGTACCCCCGTTGAGGGTCGGTGTTACCCGGCTGTTCCGCTACGAATTGCGCTACTTCCTCCACGGTGTGTGGTGTCTTGCAGAGCCGGAGCGCGGCGCGCAGGTCCTCGGGAAGGGCCGCGGTCGCCACGGCCGTATCGATCCGATCGGCTTGAACGACCGGGTCCTGTCCCCGCTCTAGGATGAGTGTGCTCTCGAAGCCCGCCGCGATTCGCCGCTGCAGTCCGCGGTCGAGAATCTCCCAAGCGTCGAGGCTCAGGGGAAAGCCGCTGCTGGGCGGGTCGACCCCTTCGTAGAACGTCGCGGTGCCCGAGGCCCAGGTGAACAGGTCGAGAAGCTTCTCGCGGACCTGCTCCGCGATGTGCTGAAAGAGATCCAGTGGCTCCACGAGTCCGAGGGCCACGAGGGTATCACCGAGCTTGCCTTCGAAGCGCGGCATCACGGCCAGCGCCATGTCGAGCTCGCTGCGGTTGATGACGCGCTTCTTGACGAGGTACTCGCCGAGTAGCTCGCCGGCGAGATTGCTCGTCACGAACGCCGGCGCACCGTGCTTCGTGTACACCTCCTTGCGGACGCCACCCTGCTCGCAGAGCCAGAGGCCCGTACGGCGTGTCACCAGAGTGCGGATCAGCGCCGCTACAAAGCCGCCGTCTTCAAAGTCCATGCTTCGGTCCGCTTCCGCAGCGGACTCGAC
This sequence comes from Deltaproteobacteria bacterium, assembly GCA_003647035.1. Lineage (GTDB taxonomy): Bacteria > Myxococcota_A > Polyangia > Polyangiales > Houyiibacteriaceae > SG8-38. The sequence goes on from QMMB01000130.1 coordinate 2,468, forward strand.
CCGTGTCGTCGTAGGCGTCATACGTGACGCGGGAACGTGACGGTACAGATCCTTGACAGAGGACAGCGGTTGGAAGTCCCCGCCTGCGATGCTGATGTCGTCGTTGCCGTCGATCTGCCCCGTGGCGACCGACTCGACGATCTTGGCGTATGCAAGCGGCCCGACGGTGGCGCCGTTCGGCTTTCGGATCTTGTACTCGAGTGGCGTGACGTTCGTCGTGTTCGGGTGGTCGTCCGCGAGCACCACCGGGTTCGGCGGCATCGTCGACCCGGCCAACTCCCCGGCGGAGGTTCTGCGGGCGCGGTTTTCCGTCGCGATGGATCCGACGATCGCGGCCAGCTCCGCGCGCAGGACCTCTTCGGGCCGGCTCTGCCACGGTTCGAGGGCCGCCCAAAACGCGCGCGCTGTGGGAGGACGTTCCTCGATATTCATCGACAGCGCGTTGAGAATCACGGCCCCGAGCCCCTCTGGGAGCTGCGGAAGGAACTCGACGAACGGATGCACCTCCGCGTCGCGAATCGCGAGCAGTACCGCGAGCTCGCTACCACCGGCGAACAAGGGTCGCCGCATGAAGAGCTCCGCGGCGATGACACCCGTCGAGAAGAGGTCGGCACGCTGATCGACATGACCGCCCGAGACTTGCTCCGGCGCCAGGTAGCCGAGCTTGCCGTTCGCGCGGGCTACCGTGTCCGCGTCGAATGCGTTGGAGTCGGCACGCGCAATTCCAAAATCGGCGATCTTTACGTCGCCGTGGATCGAGATCAGCACATTCGACGGGCTGATGTCCCGATGCACGATTCCGAGCGCGGAGCCGCCGTCGTCGGTCGCCGTGTGCACAGCCTCGAGGCCGCTCAAGATCTGACGTACCAGGTACACGACGAGGTCGTGTTCGAGCCTCTTGCTTTCGAGCGTGAGGCGACGGTTGAGACGCCACAGGTCGCAACCCGGAACGTACTCGAGCGTCAGATACGGTTGGCCTTCGATTTCGCCGTGGCCGAGCACGTGCACCACGTTTGGATGGGTGACGTGACCCGCGAGTCGTGCCTCCTCGGCGAACATCTCCTGTGCGTTCGACTCGTTCGCGATGTGCGGGAGCATTCGCTTCAACACGACGACGCGCGGCTCACCGACCGCGCGGGGCTCGAGCGCACGAAAGACTTCCGCCATCCCCCCAACTGCAATACGGTCGACCAGAGTGTAGTCGCCCAACGGGGTATTCGGCGGCGGCGCCGATGGCGGTGACGTCGGTCTTGGCACCTCTGGATTGTAACGGTACCAACGGAAAATAGCGATATTAGGGCAACCAACTTCACAAAATATCGGAGAATCCCATGGCTGACCCAGGTTCCCGGGCGGGCGAGCGGTACGCTACCCCACAAATCCTCGACTACGCAGCCCGTACTCACCACCCGGAGGACGCCGGCCTCTCGCGCGCATTCGACGCCCCGGCAAGGCATGGCATGCCGGAGATCCAGCTCGGGCCCGCGGAGGGCCGCTTCCTCGAGATCTTGCTGCGCCTCACACACGCCACGAAGGTGGTGGAGATAGGCACACTGGCAGGGTATTCGGCGCTCTGGATGGCTCGGGCGCTCCCTCCTCGGGGCCACCTGTGGACGATCGAGTCCGACCCCGGGCACGCCGAGGTCGCTGCCGAGGTCGTAGGCGAAGCCGGGTTCGGCGATCGCGTCACCATCATCCGGGACAAGGCGTCCGAGGTGCTGCCAGAATTGAGCGATTCCGGGCCGTTTTGTGCGGTGTTCCTCGACGCAGACAAGGGCAGCTACGACCTGTACGGACGTTGGGCAACCGACAACCTGCGGCCCGGCGGTCTGCTGATAGGCGACAACGCTTACCTATTTGGACGGCTTTTGGACGACACCGACGAGGCGAAGGCGATGCGTCGCTTCCATGAGGAGATGTCGTCGAACTACCGATCGGTCTGCCTCCCGACGCCAGACGGCCTGGCCGTCGGCGTCCGCCTCGATCCAAAGGCTTGACCATTTCGGGTTGGCCAGGGATATAGGCTTCCGCTGCACGAACGCCGCCGGGGTGTTGCTCGTCAAAAAGTGACGAACACAGCTTGTGTGGACCCCGCGCTTCGTCTACATGGCGGCCCGTCGTTTAGAGGACTCAAGAGAAAACGCAGCATGCAGATTTTCCCCCGCGAGTTGAACAACTTCCCCCTCGCGCTGGCACTCGTGGCCGGTGGTCTCGGGGCGGGCGTGTTCGTGTTGTTCTGGGTCTACTTCACCCCCCCCAACCTCCAGGTTGGCTACACGCCGAAGCAGCCCGTCGAATACAGCCACCGTTTGCACGCCGGCGAACTCGGGCTGGACTGTCGCTATTGCCACTCCCAAGTCGAGCGTACCAGCGAAGCGATGGTCCCGCCGACGCAGACCTGCATGGGCTGCCACGCGCTGGTCCTCACCGAGTCGGCGAAGCTTGCGCCCGTGCGAGAGAGTTGGGAGACGGACGAATCGATCGCATGGATTCGAGTGCACCAACTTCCGGACCACGCGTTCTTCAATCACAGCGCTCATTTGAACGCGGGCGTTGGCTGTGCCTCGTGTCACGGACGCGTCGACCAGATGGAGACGGTCGGGGTCGTCGAGCCGATCGCGATGCAATGGTGCCTCGAGTGCCACCGCAACCCGGAGCCGCACATCCGACCGAAGAGTGAGATCACCAATATGAAGTGGGAAGCCGACGAGGCTTGGGTCGCACGGCGCGGCGCCGTTGCCTCCGTCCTCAATCCACCTGAGCATTGTTCGGGGTGCCACCGATGACCCGTAGAAAAGCATACGAGCTGAGCCCCGGAAAGGGTCCGTCCATGTGGCGGACACTCGAAGACAAAACCCGCAGCCCAGAAGAGCTGGAGACGCTCGCACAGGAAGAGCAGCCGGGCGGTTTCATCACCGACCTGCTGAGCCCGAAGGCGCTGGTGTCGCGTCGTTCGTTCGTGCAAGGCTCTTCGATCGCGGCGCTAGCCGCAGGCGTGCAGGGCTGTGTTCGGCGGCCCGAGAACGAGATTCTGCCGTACAGCAAAGCGCCGGAGTATTTGGTGCCAGGCATTGCCTCGCATTTTGCGACGGTCACTGCGCGCGGGCGTGATGCGCTCGGGGTCGTGGTCACCAGTCATGACGGGCGCCCGACCAAGGTCGAGGGCAACGTGGCGCACTCGCGGAGCTTTGGTGGCACCGATGTTCGCGCTCAAGCGTACGTGTGGGACCTCTATGATCCGGACCGTTCCCAGTCACCTGCGCAGCGTCGCGGCAACGCGCTTGCGAACGCGACCGACGCGGACTTCGACAAGGCATTGAAGGCGCTGGTCAAGAAGCACGAGAAGGACGAAGGTGCGGGCCTCCGTTGCCTGGCACCGATTTCCAACAGCCCATCCTTCCGACGAATGCGCGACAGGGTGGTGGAGAAGTTCCCTAAAGCGCGCTTCCACACGTACAGCTCGATCAACGATGACAACGCACGCGACGGCGCCCGGATGGCGTTGGAGGGTGTGCCTAGCCTTCCGCTCTACGACCATGCGAGATCGATGGTCACGCTGTCCCTTGGGGCCAACTTCTTAGGCTCCGAGGCGGGAGCTGTGGCCGCCGGCCGACGATTTGCCAACACGCGTGCCATCGCGTCCCCGAACGCACCGATGAGCCGGCTCTACGTCGTGGAGTCGAATTTCACCGTTACTGGCAGCATGGCCGACCACCGGTTACGCATGCCACAGGCTGACATCGAATGGTTTGCCCGGGTCTTGGCGCTCGCCCTGGCCGGTCGCGGGGTGAGCACCCTCAAACCGATCACCGACCTGCTCCAACGAGGCATGGGCGACGTGGACCCGGCGGGGTTGGATCTCGCGTGGTTGGACGCTGTCGTCGAAGACTTGCTGAGTAACAAGGGCCGCTCGATCGTGATTGCGGGCGCCGCTCAGCCCCCGCGCGTCCATGCTCTGGCCATTGCGCTCAACGGCGCGCTCGACAACTTTGGCAGCACCACGTTTTTCGGGCCCAGCATCGACCCCGATGACCCTCCCAGTCGTACGGGCATCGCCGAGCTGGCGAAAGATGCCGAGACGATCTCGTCGCTCGTCATTCTGGGCGGCAACCCCGTGTACGACGCGCCTGCGGATGTGAAGTTCGCCAATCTCCTTGGCAGAGAAGGGCTCACCTCACTGCATCTGGCGACTCATCGCAACGCGACTTCGGAGCTCTGCTCGTGGCACGCGCCACTCACTCACGAGCTCGAGGCGTGGGGAGACCAGCAGGCCCTGGACGGCTCGGTCGCGATTCAGCAACCGCTGATCGCGCCCCTTTACGGCGGACGAAGCGAGATCGAACTGCTGGCCACATTGGCTGGCGAGAAGACGACCCAAGGGCACGACATCGTTCGAGAGACCCAAGCGAGCCAGGTCAACAAGGATACGAAGGCGCTTCTCGACCTTGGACTTTCGCCCACGGACTGGAGCGCCGACGCCATTTGGCGACACGCCCTGCATAGTGGCGTCCTGTTGGGCGGCGCGCAGACGAGACCGACGGTGAAAGTCGCCGCGATCGCTGCAGGGCTTCTAGTCTCCGGGGGACGGGAGGCCATCGGTCGGGAGAACCTCGAAGTCAGCTTCGAGCCGGATCCCGCGCTGTGGGACGGCGCGCACGCGAACAACCTCTGGGCGCTCGAGCTCCCGAGCCCGATGACGAAGCTCGTCTGGGACAACGCAGCGCTCATTTCGCCGTCGACCGCCAGGGCGCTCGCGGTGAAGAACGGCCAGATGCTTCGTCTCACCAAGGGAGAGGCCAATGTCGAGGTTCCCGCTTGGATCGTCCCGGGGCACGCGGATTTCTGTGTAACGCTGACGCTCGGCTGGGGACGCACGGCGGCTGGCCGCTACGGAAATGGCAAGGGCTTCGACGTGAACCCGCTGCGAACATCCGATGGTATGGACTTCACGAACGGCGTGACGGTCGAGCCCCTTCGCGAGGTGTACAAACTAGTTCAGACCCAACAGCACGATCGCATGGAAGGCCGGCCCATCGCCATCGACGCGACCCTCGACGAGTACAAGAAGGAGCCCGACTTCGCTTCGTACCGTTCGGTCGACCCGGTGAGCACACCCCCGCTTTGGAAGCAGCAGGACTACAGCGAGGGTTACAAGTGGGGAATGGCGATCGACCTCAATGGGTGCACGGGCTGTAACGCGTGCGTCATTGCGTGTCAGTCGGAGAACAACATCCCTTCGGTAGGCAAGTTCGAGGTGGAACGCGGTCGCGAGATGCACTGGCTTCGTATCGATCGGTACTTCGTCGGGGACGATGAAAACGAGCCCGAGGTCGCAGTGCAGCCGGTCACGTGTCAGCAGTGCGAAGAAGCACCCTGCGAGAACGTTTGCCCGGTCAACGCGACGACCCACACGCCCGAGGGCCTCAACGACATGGCCTACAACCGCTGTGTGGGCACTCGTTACTGCGCCAACAACTGTCCTTACAAGGGGCGCCGATTCAACTACCTCGATTGGCACGGTCACTTGGACGACGAGTTCGGCTGGTTCGAGGAGTTCCCGGAGTCACGCAAGCTCCAGTGCAACCCCAACGTCACCGTGCGCATGCGCGGTGTGATGGAGAAGTGCACCTACTGCGTACAGCGCATCGAAGAGGGGAAGATCGCTGCCAAGCGGGATGGCCGCGCGCTCAAGGATGGTGACATCAAGAGCGCGTGTCAGCAGGCTTGTCCGACTCAGACGATTGCGTTTGGCGACCTCAACGACCCCACGAGCCAAGTGGCCAGATGGTCGAAGGTCAATCGTAACTACAAGCTGCTGGCCGAAATAGGCACTCGTCCTCGA